>DASUSU010000371.1:0-4159 GCA_036374915.1 Acidimicrobiia bacterium
GACCCGGAGACCCCGACGTCATCCGGCTCCGCCGGAGGAGTCGGCCCAACCCAGGATCGGCGCCGGTTCGATCAATCGATAGCGGGACCGCAAGGCGACCACCGCGGGTTGTCGGGGGGATACAAGGGGATTCTCGAGTCGCGACTCCCAGCTCGCAACGCGACCACCACGGGTTGTCGGGGGGATACAAGGGGGGTCGCCCCCCCTTGAAATAACGGTGGGCGAGGGGGGACTTGAACCCCCACGATCTTGCGATCACAGGAACCTGAATCCTGCGCGTCTGCCAATTCCGCCACTCGCCCGGTCAGGTGAATCGTACCGTGGGCGGCAGGCTCCGGTAGTCGGCGGCACTGTCCCGGGGCGGCCTTAACCTCTCCCCAATGGGTTTGGCCCGGAGCCTGGAACGTCGTCTGGAGCGTCTCTTCGAAGGCGCTGCCGGCCGTGTCTTCTCGGGCCGCCTCCATCCTTCGGAGATGGCAGGGCGCATCGCCCGGGAGGCCGATCTGAGCCGGTACCGCCACGAATCGGGACCGGCGACCGCCAACAAGTATGTGCTGACCGTGAACCCGGATGACCTCGACGTCGACCCGTCCACACTGGAGCGGAAACTGGAACGAGCGCTGGCCGAGCACGCCGCCGGGGTCGGCCTCCTCTTCGAAGGGCCACCCACGGTCCTGATCACCACATCCACAGATGTGGCGCCGGGCCAGGTCTCCTGCGCACCCTCCATCGAACCTGGCCCGCTGCCGCCCTGGGCCCGGCTCACCGGGTCCGGCGTCACCCTGGAGATCGGCGCCAACCGGGTGACGATTGGACGCTCCGAAGATGCCGACATCGTGCTTCCCTATGACAACGTGTCACGCAAGCACGCCCTCATCTGGCGCTCCGACGGCCGGTCCTGGATCCGGGACCTCGGCTCGTCCAACGGGACCTCGGTCGACGGGGTGGCGGTGGGCGAGACGCCGATGCCCCTGGTCAGTGGGGCGGTGTTGAGCCTGGCCGGGCATCGCTACCGGTTTCTCGAGGGGTAGACGTGCCCGACATCATCCTGGCGCTGCTGCGGATCATCTTCCTCGGGCTGGTCTACCTCTTCGTATGGCAGGTCGCCCGCGCCATCGGCTCACACCTGGGGATTTCGCTTCGGCGGAAACGGCGGGAGGGCACCAAGGTGGTCATGATCAAATCGGAGACCCAGCAGGGCACCGAGCTCGAGGTCGAGGACGTGACCGTGCTGGGGCGGTCGCCCGAGGCCGACGTTCTTCTCGACGACCCCTACGCTTCCGAGTTCCACATGAGGCTGGTCGCCCAGGAGAATGGGATGGTCCTCCACGACCTGGGCAGCACGAACGGGACCTACATCAATGGGCGTCGGGTCACCGCACCGACCACGCTTCGACGCGGGGACAACATCCAGGTGGGCAAGACAGTGATGGAGGTCCGATGATCCCCACGGCGATCATGCTCGGACTCATCGGAGGGCTGCTCCCCCGCTACCGCTGGTGGTCGATCCCCCTGATCGGTCTCTACTGGTCGGTTGTCCTGGCCACGGAGGGGGACCCGACGATGTCATGGGCACAGATCTGGTTCGCCGGTTTCGTTTTCGGGGCACTCAATGGGGCGATCGGTGTTCTCCTCACTTGGAGCGTGATTCGCCTGGCCCGAGAGCTGACCGGCCCGATCCAACGCAGGTGGGCGCGAAGATGAAGTACGTGTGGGGCTCGGCCACCCATCAGGGCATGGTCCGCCAGAACAACGAGGACGCCCTCTATCCCGACCGCTCCGGCGAGTCCGACGGCCCCGCCGTGCTGATGGTGGCAGACGGCATGGGAGGTCATGTGGCCGGTGAGGTCGCCTCGAGGCTGGCGATCAACGCGGCGGCCTCGTCGACCCTCGATCCGGGTGACCGGGTGGCTGCGGCCAATCGTGCCATCAGGGAAGAGGTGGCGCGTCAGCCGGATCTGCAGGGAATGGGCACCACGCTGACCCTGGTCGAGCTCACCCCGGAGGGGACGGCCAGATTCGGCCACGTCGGAGACAGCCGCGCCTATCTGTTCCGGGACGGGGAACTGAGACAGCTGACCGACGATCACACCGTCGCCGCCGAATACGTGGCTCTGGGGCAGCTCTCGGTGGAGGAGGCGACCGGTCACCCGCAGAGTCACATGCTGACCCGGTGCCTCGGTCTCACCAGATTCGTCAACGTCGACGAGTTCGATCTGGAGCTCCAAGCCGGCGACCGGCTCCTGCTCTGCTCCGACGGGCTCAACCTGATGGTGGCTCCGGACGTGATCGTGGAGAACCTCAGCGGAGGGACCGCCGACGAAGCGGCGTGGAAGCTGGTCGAGGTGGCCAACAAGGCGGGGGGCCACGACAACACCAGCGTCATAGTCATCGACGTCCTCACCTGACCTGATGACCCGTAACACCGAGGGGGCGACGATCGTGGCCGCTTCGGTCCTGGCCGGCTTCGGCGTGACCCTGGTCAACTTCGCTCAGGACCGCAGCGTCGACGCCCAGACCGCGCTCACCTTCCTGGTGTTCCTGATCGCCTTCGGCGGGATCCACCTCGCGGTGCGGGCCTTCGCTCCCAAGGCGTCCCCGCTCCTGCTCGGACCGGTCACCGCCCTCACCGCCCTGGGCTTCTTCCAGGTCTACCGGCTCGACCTCGCTCTCGGCACGGACCGGGCCACGTTCCAGCGCTGGTGGATGCTGATCGCCGCCGGCCTTGCCGCGCTCGCCCTCCTCCTGCTCAACCGAACCACGATCTCGATCCTCCGCCGTTACCGGAACATCACGCTTCTGATCTCGCTGGTCCTTGTCCTACTCCCCAACCTCCCCTCCGACTGGGGGTTCCCGTTGAAAGGGCTGGAGGTGAACGGGTCGCGACTATGGGTGCTGCTCGACATCGGGTTCACCACACTCCAGTTCCAGCCCGCCGAACTGGCCAAGCTCGGTCTGGTCGCCTACGTCGCCGGCTACCTGGCCGACCATCAGAGAGCCCTGCGCGAGGCGAGGCGTCACATCGGCCCGATCCGCTTCCCCGAGCCGCGCCAACTGATCCCGCTCCTCATCACCTGGGGGGTGAGTGTCCTCATCCTGATCTCCCAGCGCGACCTGGGCGCCTCGTTGCTCCTGTTCGTCGGTTTCGTGCTCCTCCTCTACGCCGCCACGGGGACCACCGGCTACCTGGTGGCGGGGGGCTTTCTCGGGGTCACCGCCGGGGTCGCCTCCTACCTCGCCTTCGATCACGTCCAGCGCCGGGTGATCGCATGGCTCGCCCCCTTCGAGCACTATGAGGACGAGGGGTACCAGATCGCCCAGGGGCTGTTCGCGATGGGGACCGGGAGCCTGTCCGGCGCCGGGCCCGGGTTGGGCCGGCCCGACCTCATCCCCAACGCGTCGACCGACTTCATCTTCGCCGCCGTGGGCGAAGAACTGGGATTCGCCGGGACGGTGGCCGTGATCGCTCTGTTCGCATTGGTGGTGGCGGTCGGCCTCGGCATCGCCTTTCGCAGCCGGGACACGTTCCGCAAGCTGCTGGCGGCAGGCCTGACCTTCGTCCTCGCCGTCCAGACCATCCTCATCATCGGTGGCATCGTGCGCATCGTGCCCCTCACCGGCATCACCCTCCCCTTCATGTCATATGGGGGGTCGGCTCTCATCGGCAATCTGCTCCTGATCGCCCTCCTGCTCCGGATAAGTCACGAGGAGGCGGCATGAACGGGCCGGTGAGACGACTCTCGATAGGGATCTTCACCGGGTTCCTCGCACTTCTCCTCGCCGTCACCTGGATCCAGGTCATCCATGCCGACGCCTTGAAGGCCGATCCCCGCAACTCCCGCCCCGCCCTCTCCGATCGGGGCAAGGAGAGGGGTCTCATGGTCAGCATCGACGGCACGGTGGTGGCGCGCTCGGTCGAAGACCCCGACGACCCCCGATCGTTCGTCCGCGAGTACCCGGAAGGGGAGGTGTTCGCCCATGTCGTCGGCTACAACTCCTTCCTGGTCGGATCCGCCGGCCTGGAGAGCGCCTACGCCCAGGAGCTGCGCTCGAAGCGGGACCTCACCATCAGCGACCTGGTCACCGTGATCCTGGGCCGGGATCTCCGCCCTCAGAGCCTCGAGCTCACCATCCATGCCGATCTGCAACGGGCCGCCTA
>DASUSU010000372.1:0-3453 GCA_036374915.1 Acidimicrobiia bacterium
CAGCGAGTGTGGCGTTGGCCAAGATCAGGCCGCTCACGTTGGGGAGGATGTGACGACCCACGATATGACCGCCTTTGCCACCGAGCGAACGGGCGCGGTCGACGAAGAGCCTCTGTTTGACGGTGAGCACCTGGGCACGCACCAACCGAGCCGTGGCCGGCCAGGACGTGACACCGATCACGAAGATGATGTTCCAAGTCGACCTGCCCAGGACCGAGGCGAGAACGATGGCGAGAGGCAGGAATGGGATCACGAGAAACCACTCGGTGAACCTCATCAAGAAGCCGTCGGTACGGCCACCGACGAATCCCGAGACGATCCCGACCACCGAGCCGATGAGGATCGTGATGACGGTGGCTGCCAGGCCTACGAAGAGGCTCACCCGGGATCCCCAGACGAACTGGGCCCACACCGAGCGTCGTATGTAGTCGGTGCCGAGGGGGAGGAACTCCCCCGGTGGTGCCCATTGCGGGTTGCCCTGGGCCCGGGCGAAGACGGGGTTCAGCTCGCGTACGTCGGCGAGCAGCGGTGCCGCCAAAGCCACGAGGATGAAGACGGCGAGCACTGCCAGGCCGATCACGCCCTGCCGCGAGGTGCGGAACTGGTGCCATACCCGACCGGCGGTGGCCCTCCGCCTCTGCATCGTCAGGCTCGCCATCAGTCCTCCACCCTGGGGTCGAGATACGCGTACGTGATGTCGGCGATCAGATTGAAGAAGATCACGGCCGCGCTGAACACGAGGAACAGACCCTGGAGCATCGGGAGGTCGGGACCGCGAATAGCGTCCGCGGTGGCCTTGCCCAGACCCGGCCACGAGTAGACCGCCTCCACGGCGATCGCCCCAGAGAGAACGAAGCCGAAGTTGATGGCGGCGAGAGTCACCACGGGGAGAAGAGCGTTGGGCACGGCGTGTCTACGTCGCACGATCTTGTCGCGCAGGCCTTTGGCTCGGGCCACCGTGAGATAGTCCTCCCCCATCACGTCCAGAAGCGAGCTGCGCATTATCAGGGCGTACTCCCCCAGGTAGGCGAGGGTCAGTGTCAAGGCGGGCAAGAACAGGTGGTGGAGGATGTCGAGCACCAGCGCAAGACCGGTCTGGGAGCTCCCGGGATCGACCATCGCCCCCACCGGGAACAGCGGGATGACGACGGCGAAGGTGACCAGCAGGATCATGCCCAGCCAGAAGTCCGGCATCGAGTAGAACACCATCGTCCCGGCGGTGATCCCCTGGTCCTTCCAGGTGTTCCTCCGCCAGGCGGCGACGATTCCCAGGATCGTCCCTATCACGGCCGAGAGGATCGCCGAGACCCCGACGAGTAGAACGGTCTCGGGGATGGCGGCAACGATCTCGTCCCACACGGGCTGTCTGCTCTGATAGGAGATGCCCAGGTTTCCCTGCACCGTCTCCCTCACGAAATAGAAGAACTGGGTGAGCACGGGTTCGTCCAGGCCGAAGGCCTGCCGCAGGTTCTCGACCGTCTCCTGCGGGACGTTCCGGCCACGAAACAGCGACCCGATTGGGTCCTTCTGGACGATGCGGAAGAGGAAGAAGTTGAAGATGAGGACAAACATCAGGGTGAGCACCGACCCGAGGACCTTGCGGCCCACGAATCGGCCTCTCCCTCTTTGTGTTGTCCTCGTCGAGGTCAGGAGTTACTCCCGCTCGTCTTCGCTCTTCCGTCGCGAGGCAGCGATGGCCGCGCCACCGCCGATCAGAACCACAGCGCCGCCGGCGATCCAGACCCACGTCGGCACCCCGTCATCACCGGAGTCGGCATCCCCCGGCAGTGTCGTGGCAGTGGTGTCGCCGGGAGCGGTGGTGTCGCCGGGAGCAGTGGTGTCGCCCGGAGCAGTGGTGCCGCCCGGAGCGGTGGTGTCAGTCGGCTCGGCACCCACGGGTTGCAGCAGCACGTAGCTCGGTGACGAGTTCGAGAAGAACACGGGGCCGACGTCGGCGGGCTGCTTCACCCAGCCCTCGAAGGTGTCGGTCCGGTATGCCTGAAGATCCGGCGACAGCCACATCGGCAGATACACCGCTGCGTCATGGAACATCGTCAGCATCTCGTGGACGATCTCGATGCGAGCGGCCTCGTCCAATTCCTGGTTCTGCTCCAGGTACATGGCGTCGTACGCCGGGTCGAACCAGTTGGCGTCGTTCCAGTTACCCAGCTCGGCCTCGGTGAAGTACGAGAGCATTGGGTCGGGATCGACGAACGGTACCCACCCCCAATAGAAGGTGTCGTAGGTGCCGTCGACGATCACCCCGAACAGAGCGTCCTGGTCGTAGGCCTCGAGCTCGACTCCGATCCCGATCTCGGCCATCCATCCCACCATCAGGTCACCGATCGCCGCCGCCAGGTCGCCGTCGGTGTTGACCGCGTGGCGGATGATGATCGGGTTGGTGCCGTCAGGCATCTCCCGAACCCCGTCACCATCGGTGTCGAGGTACCCGCCTTCGTCCAAGAGACGCCGGGCCTCGTCTGGGTCGTAGACGAATCGGTCCTCTTCGGGGATCTCGGCGAGCCACTTCGGGTCGGCCGACGGGCTCATGACCTCGAGTGGCGAAGCCAGCCCGAACCAGAGATCCTCCATTGCCGCCTCACGATCGATGCCATGGAAGATGGCCCGTCGCACATCGACGTCGAGGAGGGCGGGATGAGGCTGGCCCTCAGCCGCCCCGCCGTTGATGGCTATCTCGTCGAAGCCACCCTGCGAGCCAGAAACGACCTCGATGTTGGGATCGGCCTCGAGAGCTTCGGCGGATGACGCCGGGAACCCTTGAACGGCGTCGAGTTGGTTCTGCTGTAACGCGGCCACCATCGCATCCGGGTTTTCGAAGAGCTGATAGACGATCCGGTCATAAGGCGGCTCTCCACCCTCCCAGCCGTAGTAGTTCGGGTTCGCCTCCATCACGACCGAGGCGCCTTTGTTGAACTCGGTGACGATGAACGGCCCGCTACCCGGCACGTCCCCGCCGGGCTCGAACTGAGTGGTGGCGTCGTAGTCGGTGGCGATCGGCTCCCAGATGTGCTGCGGCACGAGGTACACGTCCATGGTCGGCAGCTTTGGGTCGGGCACCGATGACGTGATCTCGACCGTGAGTTCGTCGATGACGGTTGCTTCGAGGTTGACCACGGTCGAGATCATGTTGTCCCACCCCTGGTCTCGCGCCGTGTTGATGTTCCAGGCGACGTCCTCGGCGGTCAACGGCTCCCCATCCGACCACGTGAGGTCCTCGCGAAGGGTGTACGTGTAGGTGAGGCCGTCGTCGGATGCCTCCCATGACTCGGCGAGACCGGGGATGTTGGCGAAGTCGTCGGCGGCTTTGTTGGTGAGCGTTGCGTAGTGGAGGTTCCAGATCTCGTACTCACTGACCGCGAATCCCGATGTCGGGTTCAGGGTCTCCCAATCCTGGGTGAGCCCGATTCGGAGAACTACGTCCTCCTGTGCCAC
>DASUSU010000373.1:0-2277 GCA_036374915.1 Acidimicrobiia bacterium
TCGACTTCGTACTCCGCCCCGCGGTAGACCTCGGTCTGCCCCGACTGGCGTCCGAATCCTTCGACGTCGGAGGTGGTCATCCCGCTGACACCGACACCGGTCAGAGCGGTTTTCACATCTTCGAGTTTGAAGGGCTTTATGTAGGCGATGATCAGCTTCATTGTTCAAGCCCCTCTCAACGGCTGTCGGTGACGTAGGCGCGCTCTTCGTGCAGCGTGATGTCGAGCCCGTCGATCTCGCCGCGCTCTTCAACCCGCAGACCCACCGTGGCATCGACGATCTTGGCGATGATCCATGTTGCCACGAAGGAGAATGCCATGACTGCGACCACCGCCAGCACCTGTTTGCCGAGGAGGGCGGCGTCCCCGTAGAGGAGCCCGTCGGCGCCGGCCTCGTTGACCGAGACCTGGGCGAACACCCCGAGCAGGATCGAGCCGACGATCCCGCCGACGAGGTGGACACCGACCACGTCGAGCGAGTCGTCGTAGTTGAACCGGTACTTCAGCGAGACTGCCAGGTAGCAGAGGGCTCCGGCGGCGAGGCCGAACACGATCGCAGCCTGTGGTCCGACGAAACCGGCGGCCGGAGTGATCGCCACCAGGCCGGCGACCGCACCGGAGGCGGCGCCGAGCGTCGTCGGGGCCCCGGTCTTGCGCCATTCGGCGGCAACCCAGCCCAGGGCACCCAGAGCCGCTCCGATCTGGGTGGTGACGATGGCGTTGATCGCCACGTCATTGGCGCCGAGGGCCGAGCCGGCGTTGAACCCGAACCACCCGAACCAGAGGATCCCGGTGCCGAGCAATGTCAACGGCAGCGAGTGGGGGCGAATCGCCTCTTGGCCGAATCCGCGACGCGGCTTGAGCAGCAGCACCAGGGCCAGTGCGGCGACGCCGGCGTTGATGTGGACCACCAGTCCCCCGGCGAAGTCGAGCACGCCCAGATCGGTCAGCCATCCGTTCCACGCCCAATGGGCCACGATCGGGTAGACGATCAGCGCCCAAAGGGTGGTGAACAGGACCCAGGCCGAGAACTTCATCCGCTCCGCCACCGCACCGGAGATCAAAGCCGGGGTGATGATGGCGAAGGTCATCTGGAACATGACGTTGAGCAGGTCCTCACCCGAGGACACGTCGCGGAGGAACAGATAGTCGAGGTCGCCGATCAAAGGGATCCCGTCGGCAAAGGACACGCTGTACCCGACTACGACCCACACCACCGTCACGATCGAGATGGTGAAAAAGCTCATCAACAGCATGTTGAGAACGTTCCTCGACCGCACCATGCCCCCGTAGAAGAGGGCGAGCCCCGGCGTCATGAACAGGACCAGTGCGGAACTGGTCAGAACCCAGGCGATATCACCGGACTCCACGGCATCCTCCTCGTGTCGTGACGGCGAAACAGTTTCACCTTTTCGTTTCCGCAGTGTTTCGTCGCGGTTGCATCGGCGTTAAACCGGCGCGATCCGGACCGGCGGGGATCACGGACCGGTGGTCACTCCTGGACCGCGACCACGGAGCAACGCTCCTCCAAGACCCGGGTCACCACCGCCAGGGCCTGGGCCGGGACCGTTGGCGGCGGGTTCTCGGCCAGGTCGTCCAAGGACCGCTCCGGATTCCAGTCGTTGGCCTCGGCCCAGTCGTAGACCTCCTGCTCATAGCCGAGATACTCGGAGAAGGCGTCGCCCTCTGGTGGGTCGACATGACTGACCGCCTCGGTGTAGAAGTCGAGGGTGGCGGTGCGGACGATCTCCAGGTCCTCTGCCCCCTGGACCGGGAGATGACCGTCGAGGGCATCGACCATCCCGGCATGGGCGAGACAGAGCGGGTCCTCGCCCGGGAGCGTGGTCATCGCAGTCATCGGCGGGGTTCGCTCCAATGTGGTGGTGGCGCCCGAAGTGGTGGTCGAAGCCGCCGGCTGACCCGCCGCCTGGGGAACTTCCTCCCCGCCGTCGTCGAACACACCGAGGGCGAAGGCGGCGCCCACACCGAGCGCCGCCACGACGAGGACCGTCACCACGATCCAGATTCGGCTCATTCCCGGGCCCGGTTCACGGATCGGAACCTACCCTGACGGCCCGGGAGGCTGCCACGGCAGAGACGGTCAGAACACCAGCTCGGTCACCGAGCGGACCTTCATCACGTGGTCAGGTCCCAGACCGTACGGATCGACCAGCACCGCCGCCGCCATCGATGCGGCCAGGGCCCCGTTGACATCGTGGAACACCGAGTCGCCGACATACCAGGCCTGCGACGGATCCAGCTCCATCCGTTCCAGCGC
>DASUSU010000374.1:0-3459 GCA_036374915.1 Acidimicrobiia bacterium
TGAGCCTCAGACCACCCCGGAGGCTCGCAGGTCGGCGATCTCCTCCGGCGAGTACCCCAGCTCACCCAGCACCGCATCGGTGTCGGCTCCCAGGGCGGGTGGCTCGTGCCGGATCGAGGCCGGGGTATCCGACAGCTCGATGGGCAGACCGAGCATCCGGAGCGGTCCGGCCACCGGGTGCTCCCTCTCGACCACCATCTCCCTCGCTCTCGTCTGGTCGCTGGCCAGTGCCTCGCTGACCCGGTTGATCGGGCCGGACGGGATCCCGACCCGATCGAAGACCTCGACCCACTCCGCCCGGGTCCTGGTCACGATCACCTCGGCCACCATCGAGTCGACCAGCTCGCGATGCCTGACCCGCTCCGGGTTGGTGGCGTAGCGGGGATCGTCGGCCCACTCGGGATGACCCACCTCGGTGGCGAGCATGGCGAACTGTCGGTCGTTCCCCACGGCCAGGGCCAGATCGCCGTCGGCGGCCGGAGAGGTGCGATAGGGGACGATGTTGGGGTGACCGTTCCCGTAGCGGCCCGGCTCTTCCCCGGAGACCAGATGGTTGGCGGCCACGTTGGCGAGGAGATGGAGACCGGTGTCGTGGAGGTTGACCTCACATCGCTGGCCTCGCCCGGTGCGATGCCTCGCCTCCAGGGCGGCGAGGATGGCGATGCTCGCCTGCATCCCGGTGCAGATGTCGACGATGGCCACTCCCAGTTTCATCGGTGGCCCATCCACCTCGCCGGTGATCGCCATCAGCCCGGTCTCGGCCTGGAGGATGAAGTCATAACCGGGGGCGTCGGCCTTGGGGCCGCTCGGCCCGTAGCCGGTGATCGAGCACCGGATCATCCCCGGGGCGTTGGCCTCGAACCACTCGTCGTCGAAGCCCCAGCGCTCCAGGGTGCCGCGCTTGAAGTTGTCGACAAGCACGTCGCCACCCCGGATCAGCCGCTGGAGGACCGCCCTCCCCTCGGCTGTGCCCAAGTCGAGAGTGAGGCTGAGCTTGTTCCGGTTCACCCCGACGAAGTAGGCGGAGAGCGGGGCGGCATAGGGCGGGCCCCAGTTTCGGGTGTCGTCCCCCTCCCCCGGTCGCTCCACCTTGATCACCTCGGCACCGAGGTCGCCCAGGGTCTGGGTGCAAAGCGGGCCGGCCAGGACCCGGGAGAGGTCGATCACCTTCAACCCGGCCAGGGCCCCCTCGGCGGTCATGGCCTGGCGGCCTGCGATCCCTCGCTCTGGTTGCGACCGTGCTCGAAGTCGTCGAGATAGCTGTCCAGGGCCTGCTTGTTCCTGACCCGGAACTGGTGGAAGTCGGCGGGGCGCTTCTCCAGGAAGGCGTTCATCCCCTCCAATGACTCCTCGGTTCCCCAGATGTTGGCCAGAAGCTCCATCCCGTGCTGCCAGGAGGGATAGAGCGAATCGGAGTCGAAGTTGAGCGAGACCTTGGTCGCCCGCAGCGTCTGCGACGAGTAACCCTTCATCTGCTGCACGATCTCCTCCACCCGGGCCTGCAGCTCGGAGGCCGGGACCGCCTGGTTGGCCAGCCCGATCTGCGCCGCCTCGGCCCCGGTGTAGCGCTTGCAGAGGAAGATCATCTCCTTGGCCCGCCGCTCCCCGATCAGCTTGGACAGGTATTGGGTGGCACCGACGGTGGGGCAGGCGCCGACTCGGGCCCCGGTCTGGCCGAAGGTGGCGTCTTCGGCGGTGATCACCAGGTCGGACCAGAGCATCAGCTCGTGACCGCCCCCGACACATGCGCCTTCCACCATGGCGATGACCGGGATCGGGAGGTTGCGGCAGGTCATGGCCACCTTGAGCATGCGGTCGTTCCACATGTAGGAGTTGGCCTTGTTCAGCTTCATCATGGCGTGGAAGTCGCCCCCGGCCGAGAAGTGGCCGCCCACCCCATAGACCACGGCGGCAACGATGGTCGGGTCCTCCCTGGTCGACTCGAGGGCGTGGGCCAGCTCGTCGAGGGTCTGCTCCCGGAACGCATTGCGCACCTCGGGCCGGTTGATCCCGATCCAGGCCGCATCGTCGCGCACCTCGTAGACGATCTCGGTGTAGTCCATCGCGTCTCCCTTCAAGCCCGGGCCATTACTTCGGCCACCTCGACCGCCCGACCCGATGCCGCCGACTCCACTGCAGCCTCCATCACCGCCACCACGGCGAGACCGGCCTCGCCGTCGACCTCGACCGGGGCCTCGCCGCGGATGGCCGCGGCGAAGGCGGCCAACTGGTCCACCACCGGGTCGATCGGCTCGAGCTCGACCTCCTCGGCCACTGCGTCGTCACGGCCCTGCACTTTCAGCTGGGCCCCGCCTGCGCTGCTGTAGGCGGCGCCGCCGGTGCAGAAGACGGCGGTGTCGTTGACCACCGGGGTGAAGAAGGAGGTGGTCAGCGTGCCCAGGGCCCCGCTCTCGAACTCGACGGCCAGGATGGTGGCCTCGTCGATGGGACGGGTGCGCCCGGGGCGGGTGAAGGCGAACACGCTCCGGATCGGCCCGACCAGGTATTGCATGGTGTCGATCTTGTGCACCCCGAGCGAGGTCATCGATCCGAGCGGGCTCTGCTCCGGGTCCCAACGCCAGGCCTTCTCCGGCATCTTGAACCCGTTGGGCAGGGACTGTTGGGTGACCACCGTCTCGACTTCGCCCAGCTCACCTGCGTCGAGCATGGCCTTGATCCGTCGTTTCGCCGCGGTGCGGCGCCGCTGATGGCCCACCTGGAGCAGGACACCCCGTTCGCGGGCTGCGGCCACTGCGGCCAGACCGTCTTCCACCGTGTTGGTGAACGGCTTCTCCACGAAGACGTGCTTACCTGCCGCGGCCGCCTGCTCGATGAGTGGCCGGTGGCTCTGGTTGGCTGTGGCGATTATCACCCCCTCCACCTCGGGATCGGCCAGCAGCTCGTCGATGGATCCTGCGGTCCGGGTGCCGTGCTTGGCGGCGAAGTCCGCCCGTCCGTCGACGGAGCGGGCGAAGCAGGAGACGATCTCGATCCGACCGCTGCGGGCCGCGGCGTCGGCCAGCTCCGACCCCCACCATCCCAAACCGACGCTGGCCAGTCTCACCTTGTCCTTCATATGACCTCCCCTCGCCTGGTTCGGGCTCTCAACACGCCTCGACTGCGTTCATGAACAGGGCCAGCATCGTGTAGTAGCCGATGATGGCGGCCAGCTCGACCGTACCCGCCTCGCCGAATCGGGAGTGGGCGCTTCGAAAGGTGGGTTCGCTCACCCGTCCCTCCCGGGAGAGCTCCCGGACGAAGTCGACCAACAGCGCATCGTCGGCGTCCTCCACCGTCTCGTCGCCCTCGATCGAGCTCAGGGTGGCGTCGGAGACGCCTACCGAGCGGGCGATCGGCGAATGCGACTCCCACTCGAAGGGACAGACTCTCTCCACCGCGGTGGCGCAGATCACCACCTCGCGGTCGTGGTCGGACAGTGTCGACCCGTACCTGATCACC
>DASUSU010000375.1:0-3383 GCA_036374915.1 Acidimicrobiia bacterium
GCTGCAGGCAGTCTCCGAATGTCACGACGCCCTGATCCGGGCCCAGGACGAGAAGGAGCTGCTCCGAGACGTGTGTCGGATCGTGGTCGAGGCCGGGGGATACGCCCTGGCCTGGGTCGGCTATGCCCGCGAAGGGGACACCAAACAGGTCGAGGCCCAAGCCCAATGGGGCGAGGGCAACGGCTATGTGGAGAACCTGGACCTCACCTGGGGAGACGACGGTCCGGGTCGGGGACCGACCGGGACTGCGATCAGGACCCGGGCGCCGTACACGGTGCTCGACACCTCCACGAATCATGATCTCACCTGGCATCTCATCCCCCACACGAGCGGGTTTCTCTCCTTGGTGGCGGTCCCCATGTTCTACGGGGACGAGGTGGCAGGGGTCCTCACCGTCTACGACCGCCAGGCCGGCGCCTTCGACGAGCGGGGAGTGCAGGTGCTCCAGCGCTTCGCCGACGACCTCGCCTACGGCATCGCCGCGCTCCGGGCCCGGGAACGACAACGCGAGGCCGAATCCAAGCTGAGGGACCTGCTCGAGTCGAAGGACGAGCTGATCGCCACCATCGCCCACGAGCTGCGCACCCCGCTGGCCGGGGTGGTCGGCTTCGCCCAGGTGCTGCGCGACGACGCCGACACCCTCGACCCGGAGTCGAGAGCGGAGATGATCCGTCTGGTCGCCGAGCAAGGGATGGACCTGACCAACATCGTCGACGACCTCCTCGTCGCCGCCAAGTCGGAGGCGGGGACACTGGTGGTGGCCAAGGTCAGGGTCGACCTGCGCGCCCAGGCGGCTCAGGTGCTCGAGGGCTGGGGGAGTGACGTCGTCGCATCCATCGACTTCGACGGCGGCTCTGCGGTCACCACCGGGGACCCGGCCCGGGTCCGCCAGATCCTGCGCAATCTGGTCTCCAATGCCCTCCGCTACGGAGGGGAGCGGATCTCGGTCCGGGTCGGCGGGGACGAGGAGTCGGTCTTCGTCAGGGTGGAGGACGACGGGGCGGGTGTGATCGAGGAGGAGCACGACCGGATCTTCGAGCCGTACCGGAGAGCGCACGACGCTCCCGGGGTCACCGCCTCGATGGGCCTCGGTCTCTCCATCTCCCGTCAACTGGCCAAGCTGATGGGGGGAGACCTGCGCTATTGCCGGGAAGGCGAGCTGAGCGTGTTCACCCTGACCATGCCGATCCGGGTGGAGTAGAGGGCCGACGCCCCGACGACCGTAAGCTGAGCCGGGATGACGGGTCCCGAGTTGGCCTCGCCTGAGGGAGGGCTCACCGAGACCGAGGTGCGCCAGCGCATCGAGGCGGGGCTGGTCAACCAGGTGCAGGAGCGGCCGAGCCGGACCGCCGGCGAGATCGTGCGCGCCAACGTCGTCACCCGCTTCAACATCCTGCTCGGCGCCCTCCTCGTCATCGTGCTGGTCGTCCTCCGCGAGCCCCGTGACGCCCTGTTCGGGATCGTCCTCGTCTCCAACTCGGCGATCGGGATCATTCAGGAGCTGCGGGCCAAGCGGACCCTGGACCGCCTCGAGCTGCTCGCCGCCCCCAGTGTGCGGGTGATGCGCTCGGGCCGGCTCACCGACCAGGACGTGGACCAGGTGGTGGTCGACGACCTGATCGAGCTCCGCCCCGGCGACCAGCTCGTCGTGGACGGGGAGGTGGTGTCGGCCAACGGGCTGGAGATCGACGAGTCGCTGCTCACCGGCGAGTCCGACCCGGTGGTGAAGCGGCCCGAGGACCGCTGTCTCTCCGGCAGCTTCGTCGCCGCCGGCTCCGGCCGGTACCGGGCCACCCACGTCGGAGCCGACTCGTATGCGGCCAAGCTGGCCCAGGCCGCCAAACGGTTCACCCTGGTCCGCTCCGAGCTGCGCGACGGGATCAACTGGATCCTCGGGGTCGTGATCTGGGCGGTGGTGCCGATGGGGGTCCTGCTCGTGTGGAGCTCGCTTCGGGGCGGCCACACCTTCATCGACGGTCTGGGCGGTGCAGTGGCCGCCGGGGTGGCGATGATCCCCCAGGGTCTGGTCCTGCTCACCTCGATCGCCTTCGCCATGGGAGTGATTCGGCTGGGGCGTCGCAACGTCCTGGTGCAGGAGCTGCCCGCCATCGAAGGTCTGGCCCGGGTCGACACCGTCTGTTTCGACAAGACCGGCACCCTCACCGAGGGGCGGCTCACCGTCAAAGAGGTGCTCCTCCTCGGCGAGGAGGATCCGGCGCCGGCCTTGGCCGCCATCGCCGCATCGGAGGCGAACCCGAACGCCACCATGGCCGCGATCGCCGCCGCCTATCCGGAGAACCCGAACTGGGGGGTGCAGGCCAGCATCCCCTTCTCCTCGGTGCGGAAGTGGAGTGGGGTCACCTTCTTCGGCGACGCCACCTGGGTGATCGGGGCTCCCGATGTGGTCGCACCCACCGACCGACAGGTCACCGAGCTGGCCGCCGACATCTCGTCTGAGGGGAGCCGGGTGCTGGTGGTGGCCCGGGGTCAGTCTGCGTTGACCGAGAGCCTGCTCCCCCCCGGCCTCGACCCGGTGGCGGTGGTGGTCCTCTCCGATCAGGTCCGGGCCGACGCCGCCGACACCCTGCGCTATTTCGCCGAGCAGGGGATCAGGCTCAAGGTGATCTCGGGGGACCACCCGGCCACGGTGGCCTCGGTGGCTCGTCAGGTCGGTCTCGACGGGTCGGACAACGTGGTCGACGCCCGGCATCTCCCCAAAGACGGCCGGAAGCTGGCCGAAGTGATGGAACGAGGGACGGTGTTCGGCCGGGTCGGTCCCCAGCAGAAACGGGCCATGGTCCAGGCGCTGCAGTCGAAGGGCCATGTCGTGGCGATGACCGGGGACGGGGTCAACGACGTGCTCGCCCTGAAGGAGTCCGACATCGGGATCGCCATAGGCAGCGGGGCGCCGGCGTCGCGGGCGGTGGCCCAGCTGGTGCTGATCGACGGACGTTTCGACACCCTCCCCGGGATCGTGGGGGAGGGGCGGCGGGTCACCTCCAACATCGAACGAGTGGCCAACCTGTTCATCACCAGCACCGTCTACGCCCTCGGATTGTCCCTGGCCATCGTGGTCTCCACCCTGCCCTTTCCCTTCCTCGCCCGACATTTAACCCTGGTGGGCAGTCTCACCATCGGGATCCCCGCCTTTTTCCTCGCCCTGGCCCCGTCGCGGAGGCGCGCCCGTTCCGGGCTCGTGGCCCGGGTGCTCAAATTCGCCGTGCCCACCGGGCTGGTGGCCACCATCGCCACCTTCGCCGGTTACTGGCTGGCCGACCTGGAGGGGGCAACCATCGGCGAGTCCCGCACCACCGCCACCCTGATCCTGGCCGCGATCGGGCTGTTCGCCCTGGGCATCGTGAGCCGGCCGCTGGTGCCGTGGA
>DASUSU010000376.1:0-4167 GCA_036374915.1 Acidimicrobiia bacterium
CAACCCGTCCGGGAGGTCGGGGAAGAAGGAGTAGACGCGTTCGCCGGTGAAGAGGCGGGCGGCGGGGTCCCAGGGGACGAAGATGACGTTGCGCCAGACCAGCTTCTCATGGGTCGGCTCCATCCCAAGCCACGGCGCGGTGAAGGTGCCGTTGACCACCGCCTCCTCGCAGACCCCCTGCGGGCCGACCACGATTCCGGTCAGGGCGAAGTCGATGTCGGGGAAAGCGGTGAGCAGCTCGGTGTAGAACCGGGTGGCCCCCTCGCGACCCTCCCATCGATGCCCGGTCTGGACCAGTTCGTAGACACAGTTCTCGGTCAGCGTCGCCATCAACCCGGCGATGTTGCGGGCGTCCTCGGCCAGCGAGTGAGCCTTCCACAGGTCACGGACCGGGGCGTAGTCGTCAGGCGTCTGGGCGAGCAGATCGCGGACGTGTTGACGTTTGTCGATCGATTCCTGGATCAAGGGATGGGTCATCGGATGTCGTACCTCCTGGCCCCGGCGAGGTTAACCCCTATCCGAAGACCAGGATCGTGGCCGTCCCGGCCAAGAGGCAGTAGATGGCGAACGGGATCAGTCCCACGCGATGGAGCATGCTGATCAGGAACGCGATGGCCAGGTAGCCGGAGATCGCGGCCACCGCCATCCCCACCAGCAGCTCGGGACCGAGCCCGCCCGAGTCGCTCAGGTCGAGGAGCTGGCTGAGACCGCCTCCGGCGATGGCGGGGATCCCCAACAGAAACGAGAATCGCGCCGCCTCGGTGGGGCCGAATCGACGGCCGGCGGCTGCGGAGATGGTCATTCCCGACCTGGAGATGCCGGGGACCAGGGCGATGGCCTGGGCCACTCCGACCACTATCGCGTCGGGGATGCGGCCGTCGACCAGGCTCCTCGCCCCGGTGGCCAGTCTCTGCCCGACGATCAGGACGACGCCGGTGAAGACCAGTGTCCATCCCACGTTGCTCACGGTGTCCTGGAACCTCTCCAGGGTGTCGGCGAGGGGGAGCCCGATCAGTGCCGGGATCGTCCCGATCCCGACCAGCAGGGCGATCTTCCGCCCCTCCGGATCGGTGCGGAATCGGAGCACCCGGACCACGTCGGCCCGGTAGTAGACCAGCACTGCGAGCAATGTCCCGAGGTGGAGCACCGCCGATACCGCCAGTGACGGGGGCTCCATCTCGACGCCCAGCTCACCGAGAAAGGCAGGAACGATGACCAGATGCCCGGACGAGGAGACGGGGAGGAACTCGGTGAGACCCTGGACCAGGCCCCAGACGGCGGCGGCAAGCACGCCGGCACAGTAATCCTCACGGTGGCGCAATCATCACTACCGCACGGCCCTCACCGGCCGCTCTCGCCACCTCGGCCGCCTGGCCCGGTTCGACCGCTACCAACCCCATGCCGGAGCCGAGCGGGTCCTCGCTCGACTCCTCGACTACCACGCCTTCGGCGACCTCGTCGTCGTCGAGAAGCACGATCCGGGCCGCGTCGCCGTCGCGGGCGCCGCGGGGAACGGCTATCTCCAGCCGCCACCAGCCGTCGGGAGCGCCCTGGCCCCCTTCGCCCAGAACCGAGGCGAGGACCGGGTCGCCCGAGCTGATCGATGAGCGCGTCGTCTGTCCCAGCTCGACCGGGGCGAGTGTGCCGGCCGGGATCGGCCGCATCTCGGTGTTGGCCTCGTCGACCACATCTCCCGCTTCGATGTTCACGGCGGCAAAGGGGTGGGGGACGGTCGGCTCGGGGCCGACCTCGATCCAGATCGCGACGGCGGCGATGGCCAGGGCGGCAGCCCAGCGGGCCCAGGGTGGGGACTGAAGCCAGATCACCTCTTCGAAGGTACGGATCGGGAACGGTCGAGGGAAGGGTGTCGAGTCGTCGGTGTACCGAACCAACAACGGAGGGGTTTGGAGCCACGGCTCGCAGGGGTAATCGGAAGGGGTGATGCGGCGAGAGCCGTCGCGTCGCAGGTCTACGGGCCCGACGAGGGGCCCATCGAGGTAGGAAACCATGAGACAAAAGAAACTGATCGTCGCACTGGTGGCCGGCTCCCTGGCTCTCGGCGCCTGTTCCCAGGAAACAACCGACAACACGGGCACCACAGGCGCAGCCGGCACCGAACCGGCGACGAGCTCCACCATGGCGGGCGCCGATACCACCGTTGCCGTCGCTGAGACCATCGCCGAGCTCGAGGCCGAGATCGATCAGCTCGGCTCGGCCATCGCCGAGTCGGAGGCGGCCGACGAGTTGGCTGCCGCCTGGGACACCCTGGCCGACGAGATAACCGCTGCGGCGACATCGATCGGCGAAGGCGGCGAGATCGCCCGCGAGGAGATCGAGTCGCAGATGGAGAGCTTCGAACAGGATCTCGACGATCTCGAGGTCGAGGAGAACGTCCGCACCGCCTGGGAAGCGCTGCGCTCCCACCTGGAGCAGCTGTTCAGCTGAGCTACGAGGACCGGGCGGGCTGGACGTCTCGTCGCAGGGCCAGCCAGGCCAGCACGGCCATCACCGCGGCGTAGAGCAGGAGCCCGCCCATGAGCTCGGGGCGGGCCTGCTGCCCACGGAAGATGACGTCGTGGAGACCGCCGATGCCGTAGGTCCCGGGAACCAGGTAGGAGACCCAGCGCACCGGGGCGGTCAGCTGGTCCAGGGGGAGGACGAACCCGGTGAAGAAGATCGAGACGAGCAGCACCACCATCGAATACTGGACTGCCTGGCTGTCGGAGCGAGCCAACCCGGACAGGGCGAAGCCGAGGCCGAGCGAGGCGAGGATCACCAGAGCGACGATGACGGCGAACGACCACACCGGACCTTGTATCTCGACGCCGAGGAGCAGCGTGGTCGCAGTGAGGGCGGCGGCGAGGAGCAGACCCAGAATGAGGAAGGAGAGGTACTTGCCGGCCAGCGTCTCCCTGACGGTGAGTGGCGAGATCTGGTAGATCTCGGTGATCCCCTGCGCTCTCTCACGCACCAACGACAGGGCGGCGAAGGTCAAGGCGAGATGCTGCACCAGGAGGACGAGGACGCCGGGAGCGTAGAAAGCCGCCTGCGTCGAAGGGGGCTCGACCAGAGCGTCGGTCTCGACTGCGAATGGGCTGACCAGGAGGCCGGGGTCTGTCGTCTGGACCTGCTCCAGGGCGTCGGAGCCGCCGGTCTCTTCGATCTCCGCCACCAGATCGTCGGCCTGCTTCGATTCGCTCTGGGCCGTCTCGATCAAGCCGGTGAGCACCTGCCGGTTGAACTCCTCGACGCCGAGACGGGCGAGCAGGCGAACGCTGCTGGTCAGCACCGGGTCGATCTCCGAGTGGAGGACGGTGAACGTGGCGTGCTCGCCCCGACCCAGCGTCTCCAGTGCATCGTCGGGGGCGATCACGACCAGGTCCACCTCGCGGTCGGCGAGACGCCGACGTGCCGACTCGGCGTCGTCGGTCCTCTCCACGAGCTCGATGCCTGCTCCGAGCGCCTCTTCGAGATCTGCGATCTCGGTGCCCAAGGAGTCCTCGTCTTCGGTGACGATCAGGGTGCGAAACGGCTCGGGCGTCGCCCGATATCCGAGCCCGAACAGGAACAGGATCAGGAAGGGCCCCAACACCAGCGTGGCCATCAGACGGGGCTGACGCCATACCGTGATCAGCTCCTTGCGCACGAAGGCCAGGCTGCGGATCAGGGCGGCGGTGTATCGCTGCTCAGCCGGCATCGGCCATCGTCTCCTCCCGCTCCCGCTCCTGATCGAGCGTTGCGACCAATTCGACGAAGACGTCGTCGTAGGGGGGGAGGTAGGGCTCGGTCTTCTCGATCTCGACGTTTCGGTCACGGGCCCATTCCACGACCGTCGGGGCGAAGCTTCCGGCGTCATCGACTGAGACACGGATGGTGTGGTCGTCGAGCCAGATGAGCTTGTGCACCTCGGTGGTCCCACTCAGGCTGGTCACGTCGTCGTGATGCGGCGGATTGGCGAAGACCACATCCAATTGCTCCCCGGCGAAGGCGCGGCGGCGCAGGCCCTCCGGTGTGTCGAAGGCGATGACCCGGCCCGACGCCAGCACCCCGACGTAGTCGCAATAGGCGGCCTCACCCACGTACTGGGTGGTGACGATCAGTGTCCGGCCCGACCCCGACAGCCCTTCGAAGTGGTCCCAGAACTTCCGTCGCAGGATCGGGTCGACC
>DASUSU010000377.1:0-6162 GCA_036374915.1 Acidimicrobiia bacterium
CGGTCGGAGAGGAGGGAGCCATCGGTGGAGCCCTCCGGTGGATCTTCGAGGAATCGGCGGCTTGCCTGGGCCAGGGGACGGGAGCCCTCGCCCCCATAGTTGACCACGAACAGGGCGGCGGAACGACCCGTGGTGTGATAGGCGAGAGACGATTCCATCTCGAGCAGGGTCACCGACCCGTGCGGGGCGAGATGGGCTGCGGCGGCTACCCCGGCGATCCCGCCACCGATCACCGCGAAGTCGGTCATGGCGTGATGACCACCCGCCCGATCACCTTTCGCTCGGCCACCCAGTGCAGGGCTTGCACCGCCTGGTCGAGGGGAAACGCCTGCTGCACCACCGGGTGCAACCGTCCCTCGGCCGCCCAGTCCATGATCACCTGGTTGTTGGCCGCGCTCCGCTCCGGCTCCTCGATGTTGAACCGGCCCCAGAACACTCCGATCACCGAATTGCCCTTGACCAGGCTGAGGTTCAGGGGGATAGAGGGGATCTCGCCCGAGGCGAAGCCAATGACAAGCAGACGGCCGTTCCACTTCGTCGAGCGGAGGGCGAGCTCGCTCTGCTCACCCCCTACCGGGTCGTAGACCACGTCGACCCCCTCTCCCGAGGTCACCGCGGCGATCCCGTCCCGGAGCGGCGTCTGGTCGTATCGGATCAGCTCGTCGGCGCCGGCCTCCATGGCCGCGGCCGCCTTCTCCTCGGAGGAGACGGCGGCGATCACATTCGCCCCGAGGAGCTTCCCGATCTCGACCGCGGCCAAACCCACCCCGCCGGCCGCGCCGAGCACCAGCAGGGTCTCACCCGGCTGGAGGCGGCCCCGATCGACCAGGGCGTGATAGGAGGTGCCGTAGGCGACCGGGATGCAGGCGCCCTCCTCGAAGCCGATAGCGTCGGGCAGCTTCATCACCGAACCGGGGAAGGCAACCACCCGTTCTGCCATGGCCCCCATCCCGACGAAGCCGCACACCCGGTCTCCGGGCTCGATGCCCTCGACACGGTCGGAGCTCTTCACGACGCCGGCGAATTCGAGCCCGGGGGAGAAGGGGAACTCCGGCTTCATCTGGTAGCGCCCGGACACCATCAGGGTGTCGGCGAAGTTGACCGGCACCGCCCTGACCTCGACCAGGGCGGTCCCCGGGATCGGCCCCGGTTCGGGCATCTCGCCGACGCGCAGGGCGTCGATCCCGTCGAAGTTGTCGCAGATGACGGCGCGCATCGGGCCAGCCTAAGGACATCGCCTTCCCGGCTCTGACACAATCGGGGGGTGCCGATAGAGCCGATGCCCTCCAGGTTCGAGCTGCCCGACGCCAAGCCCGAGGACGGGGACGTGGTCGCGGTCGGCGCTGACCTCGAGCCGGGCACCCTGCTCCAGGCCTATCGGAAGGGTCTGTTCCCCATGCGGCTCCCCGACGGTCATCTCGGCTGGTGGTCTCCGGTCGACCGAGCGATTCTCCCGCTGCGCGGGCTGCGCATCAGCCGCTCTCTGCGACAGTCGACCCGTCGCTTCCAGGTGTCGGTCGACGCCGACTTCGAGGGGGTGATTCGGGGCTGTGCCGATTCGAGACGGCGGGACCCGTGGATCACCGACGACTTCGTCGAGGCCTATGTGCAGCTCCACCGCCTCGGCTGGGCCCATTCGGTGGAGGTGTGGGACGTCGACGGCCGTTTGGTCGGAGGTCTGTACGGAGTCGCAGTCGGTGGCCTGTTCGCCGGAGAGTCGATGTTCCACGAGGTCCGCGACGCCTCCAAGGTGGCCCTGGTCCACCTGGTCGTCGTGATGAACCAGGGCGGCGGGCGTCTGTTGGACGTCCAATGGCAGACGCCCCATCTGGAGTCACTGGGAGCCGTTGTCATCGGCAGGGACGCCTATCTCGAAAAGCTGGCCGAGGCGCTCGGCGGCCCCGACGTCTTTGCCGACTCCCACGAGAGCGACTCGGCGTAGATCGGCTCAACCCGGTCGCCACTAGAGTCGCATCCCTGTCCTGGAGGATCGTTGCGGGCCGTCGTAGCCGGAGTTGATCTGACCGCCATGGGTCGGCGGGTGGCCGAGCGAGCGGCGATGATGGCCGAGTCGTCCGGCGTGCCCCTCCTTCTCCTCCACGTCCTCGAGCCCGTCGCCGAGGCCATGATCGAGCCCTCCCTCGCCCGGCTGATGCGGGAGCATCAGCGCTCCGAAGCCGAACGATTGGCCGGCTGGGCCAGGGAGAGGACGGGTGCCCACGTCGATCTGGAGGTGGTCAAGGGCTCACCTTCATGGGAGCTGACGGCACGAGCCAAGAAGGCGAGCCTGGTTGTGGTCGGCTCTTCCTCGATCGACGCCTTCTCGGTGGGGCCGGTGGCGAAGCGGGTCGCCCGCAAGGCAACCGCCGATACCTTGGTCGTCCGTCGCCAGCCCCGGGTTCCCTACCGGAAGATCATCGCCGCGGTCGACTTCTCCGAGCACTCCCGGGCGGCGGTCGACCGCGCTCTCACCCTGTTCCCCGGCTCCGACATCACCGCCCTCTACTCGCTGCCCTCCAGATTCGACTCGGCGCTCGCCGACGCCGGGCTGTTCGCCGAGGAGCTCGCCGCCTCCCGTGGGGCGCGTCTCGGCATGGCCGAGGAGCGAATGTCCGATTTCACCGCCCCCTGGGATGGGGAGATCAGGTCGATGGTGGTCGACGGCCCCCCATCGGAGACCATCGAGGAGGTGGTGAGGAGACGAGGTGCGGATCTGGTCATCGCGTCGAGTCGAGGCGCCAGCTCGACCAGGATGGTCCTGCTGGGCACCGTGGCCGAAGGCCTGGTCAACCAGGCGCCGTGCGACGTTCTGATTGCCCGGTCCCGGGCGCCTTTCCGCCGACCCTGACCGTGAGCTAGCTCTTCGCGGTGGGGAAGCGCAGCGTGAACGTGGTCCCGGTCGAGTCGGAATCGATCGAGATGGTCCCCCCGCTCCGGGTGACGATGGTGTGGACGGTGTGGAGCCCGAGACCGGTCCCCTGACCGGGCGCCTTGGTGGTGAAGAACGGATCGAAGATCCGGTCCTTCACCTCGGGGTCGATCCCCGGCCCGGTGTCGGTTATCGCCACCACGACCGTGCCGTCCTCCCTCGCGGCGCGGATGGTGAGAGTCCCCGACCCGCCCATGGCGTCGGCGGCGTTGTCGATGAGGTTGGTCCAGACCTGGTTGAGGTCTCGGCCCGATGCCTCGATGGTGGGCAGATCCGGCTCGATGTCGACGATCGTCTCGATCCCCCGCAGCTTGTGCTTGAGCAGGATCAGGGTGTCCCGTATCCCTTCGGTCGGGTCGATGTGTTGGACCGGGCCCTGGTCCAGATAGGAGTAGTTTTTGACCACCCGGACCAGCTCGGAGATCCTGCCGGCGGCGATCCTGACCTCACCGATGAGCTGGGAGGCGAGGACCCGCAACCCGAGCCATTGGCTGAACCTGCCCGCGGTCTCCCGGTCGAGGCCCGAGACGGTGTCTTCGAGGATCTCCACCGTCCAGCCGTCCCCGACCAGGGCCGGGGCCAGCTCGAAGACGTCGACGACCTCCAGGTCGGTGAGAAACGTGGCGACCTCGTCCTCCATCGCCGATCTGGTGAGGGGATCGAGGTCGGTCGGCTTGTCCGGCGTCGGGATGGGACGGTCGAGCAGGGCGCCGATGCCGGAGAGCTGGATGGTCGCCTCGCCGAGGGCCACGTAGACCTCTTCGGCCCGGGCCATGCTCCTCCCCACCGCGGCGGCAGGGTTGTTCAGCTCGTGCATGAGCTGGGCCGCCATCCGGCCCAGCGCAGCCATCCGCTCCTCGTGGCGCAGGGTGTCTTCGATGCCGCGCAGACGTGAGGTGACAGTGCGGAACATGCGGCGCACCACCCTGGAGTCCTCGATCAGGGATTCGAATGCCTCGGCCGGGATCCGGATCAGGGTGGAGGGGATGTCGGCCGTGACGCTGGCGGTGCGGGGGGCGTTGTCGAGGAGAGCGATCTCGCCCACCACCTCGCCGGGGCCCAGTGTGGCCAGGGTCACCTCGCGATCGTGGCCATGCTTGGTGACGCGCAATTGGCCCTCGACGATGACGAACATGTCTTCGGAAAGGGAGTCCTCTTCGATGATCGTGGTCTCCTCGGGGACGGTCGTCTTCTCCGATTGACGGCAGACCTGATCGAGCAGCGCCTGGGGGAGATCGGAGAAGTAGGGGAGCCCGCGCAGGACTTCGACGATGTCGTTCAAAGCGAGGCCAGGTGGGTGTGGATGAAACGGATGGCGGTGGCGCCCTCGCCGACCGCGCCGGCCACCCGTTTGATCGATCCGTGCCGAACGTCGCCGGCGGCGAAGATGCCGGGGACGCTGGTCTCCAGGGGGAGGGGGTCACGCTCCACATTCCAACCCTTCAACGGGCCCAGATCCTCACCGGTGAGGATGAAGCCCCGCTCGTCGAGCTGGACAAGACCGGCCAGCCACTCCGTGTGGGCGGTCTGCCCGATGAAGATGAACAAGGCGCCGGCCTCGACCTCCTCCTCTTCCTGTGTCTGGCGGTCCCGGATGAGCAGACCGGTGAGATGAGAGTCACCCCGGGCGGCAACCACCTGGGAGTAGGGGCGGACGCTGACCGCCGGATTGGCGTCGATGTTGTCGATCAGGTATTGGGACATGGTCGCGGCGAGATCGTCGTCCCGGATCAGGATCGTCACCGAGTCGGTGAATCGGGAGAGGAACAGCGATGCCTGGCCTGCTGAGTTGCCACCGCCGACCACGTACATCGGCTGGTCCCGGTGGTTGGCGGCTTCGATGTTCGAGGTCCCGTAATAGACGCCGGCCCCGATCAACGGCTCCAGGCCCTCAGCGGTCAACTTGCGGTAGGCGACTCCGGAGGCGATGACCATCGCCTTGCAGGTGACGGTTGTCTCGTCGGCGAGGTGGACAACGATGAAAGGGTCGTTTCGGGTGAGATGGGTGACGGTCCCGGGAACGATGATCTCGGCGCCGAGACGTTGCGCCTGTGCCGCCGCCCGGCGGGCCAGGTCGCTCCCGCTGAGACCTTTGGGGAAGCCGAGGTAGTTCTCGATGAGCGAGCTCTGCCCGGCCTGGCCGCCGGGTGCCTCTTCTTCGATCAACAGCGTGCTCAGGCCTTCCGAGGCGCCGTATACCGCGGCGGCCAGACCTGCCGGGCCACCGCCGATGATGACCACGTCGTAGACCTCGGAGGTGGCGTGGATCTTGAGACCCACCCGGTCGGCGATCTGCGCCGGCGTCGGCCGGAACAGAGGCGGCCCGTCGCCGAACAACACTATGGGGAGGTCGGTCATCGTTGCTCCCGCCTCCTCGGTGAGCACCCAGGCCATCGGGTCGCTCTCGATGTCCATCGACCGGTACGGGATCTGGTTTCGGGCCAGGAACGCCTTGAGGCTGTGTGCGTCCCGCGACCATTGCTGGCCGATGACCCTCAGCCCCTCGAAGCGGGGGCGATACCCGGCGGCCCAGTCCTCGAGAAGGTCGTCGAGTATCGGGTACAGCTTCTCCTCGGGCGGGTCCCAGGGCTTCATGATGTAGTGGTCGAGCCCGACATCGTTGATTGCCTGTATCGCCGCCTCGGTGTCGGCGTAAGCGGTGAGAAGCGCCCTCTTGGCGGCCGGATGGATGTCCAGGGTCTCCCTGAGCACGTCGATCCCGGTCACCCCAGGCATGCGCTGGTCGACCAGCATCAGAGCCACCGGGGTGTCCTGGAGGGCGAGGGTGCGCAGGCTGTCTATCGCCTCCTGTCCGCTGCTGGCCCAGACGATGCGATAGTCGGTGGCGTACCGGGAGCGCAGGTCGCGCTGAACCGCTTGCACCACCTCGGGCTCGTCGTCGACGGCGATGATCACCGGCTTGGTCTCGTTCATCGAGCGACCACTCCGTCGGCGAAGCAGTAGCTCCAGGTCTCCCCGGGCTCCATCGACCGGATCACCGGGTGCCCGTCCTGTTCCCAGTGCTTCCGGGCGTGTCGGTTCTTGGAGGCGTCACAACAGCCGACCAGGCCACAGACGAGACAGACGCGGAGATGGACCCATCTGTCCCCGAGCTCGACACATTGCTCGCATACGTCTCCCGATGGCTCGACCGGCATCAGGCCGTCGAAATGCTCACATGACACGGTCAATGGAGTGCGACACCTCCCACACCACGAAATTAGCGCACTGGC
>DASUSU010000378.1:0-3990 GCA_036374915.1 Acidimicrobiia bacterium
TCTCGAGCCGTCCGAGCTTGATCAGGGTCTCGGTGACGGTCAGTGACCACAGAGCGGGCAGGTCCTTTATCTCGACGCCTTCGGAGGGAATCCCGTGGTAGGTGTCCAGTGCCGGTGCCGGCGGGCCGAGGATCAGGCTCAACTCCTCGATCAGGTCGGAGCTGCCGAGCACAGGGTGCGCCCCGTCCCGGATGAGCCGGTTACAGCCCTCCGACATGGGACGATCGACATCGCCGGGAACAGCGAACACGGGACGCCCGAGCTCGGCGGCGAGACGCGCCGTGATCAAGGCCCCGCCGGTGGCGGCCGCCTCAACGACCACGACCGCGGAGGAGATCGCGGCCAGGATCCGGTTTCGAGCCGGGAACCTCCAACGGTCCGGTGGAGTCCCCAGCGGATACTCGGAGAGGATGGCACCTCCGGAGTCCACGATCTGGTCGTACATCGGCTTGTTCTCCCTGGGGTAACAGACGTCGATGCCGGAACCGAGAACGGCTACGGCGTGGCCGGAGAGACGGAGACAGCCGCGATGAGCCGCGGTGTCGATACCACGGGCCAGCCCGCTCACCGTGGTCCAACCGGCACGGGCCAGCGCCAAGCCGAAGGCCTCGGCGAGATCGACGCCATAGCGTGTGCAACGTCTGGTTCCCACGATCGCCACCCCGGGACGCTCGAGGAGCTCTCCTAGTTGCCAGAGAGTCGGACGGTCCTCGAGGTCCAACAGACCCACCGGGTAGGCGTCGGAATCGGCTGTCAGCTGAAAGGGCTTCACCATGATGCCCTCAAGGCAATGGCCTCGGCGACGTGGTCCTCGGTCACGGTCTCCTCGCCGGCGAGGGCTGAGATCGTTCCCGCCACTCGTCGGACCCTGTCCACCCCTCGGGCAGTGAGAAACCCGTTCCTGAGGGCAGAGGTGAGTAGATCTCTAGCCGGGTCCCCCAACCCGCTTGAGCCCTGGCGCAAGATCTCGGCGGCGGCGACCACGCGGCGACGAACATCCTCAGTCGACTCCACCGGCTCGTTCAGGGCAGGCGCGGTCAAACGGTCGACCTTGACCACGAGGTCGAATCGATCTAGCAGTGGGCCGGAGACACGCTGGCGGTAACGAGCGATTGCAGCGGGTCGGCACTCGCATGGCTTGCGCTGGTCCCCGAGATATCCGCAGGGACAGGGGTTGGTTGCCGCCACCAGATGGAACGTGGATGGGAAAGTTGCGGTGACTCCGCGCCTGGCCACCGTCACCTGCCCGTCTTCCAGAGGTTGGCGAAGTGTGTCGAGATTCCCGCGCGGGAACTCTGCCATCTCGTCGAGGAACAGGGTCCCCCGGTGCGCCAGCGATACCTCGCCCGGGATAGCGACACCGGAGCCGCCACCTACCAGTGCCATGCGGGAAGCGGTGTGATGTGGGGCGCGAAATGGCCTCTTCCTATTCAGCCCGCGGTCCAGACCGGCAGAGGCGTGGATGAGCGCTACCTCGACGGCCTCCGCTTCGTCGAGGGGTGGGAGAAGCCCACTGAGACGACGGGCCAGCATGGTCTTGCCGCCACCGGGTGGTCCATGAAGCAGGAGATGATGGCCACCGGCCGCTGCGATCTCCACGGCCCGGCGGGCCATGGGCTGGCCCCGCACCTCCGACATGTCTCCTGGCTCGGCGAGGCGTTGACTCCGGCGGGGCGAGGTCCCGTCAGCGGCATCGAAACCGTGACGAAGCAACTGCACTGCCTCCGCCAAAGACACGACGCCATGAACACGCGAGCCCGGGACCGCGGCCACGTCTGCCGCAGCCGACTTCCCCACCAGACACGGGCTGCCCGATCGAGCCGAGAGAACGGCGGCGCCCAGTGTGCTCGGACCCGACCTCACGCTCCCATCGAGAGCCAACTCGCCCACGACGACCGCCTGGCCCGGCCCGGGTATCTCGCCACTGGCCGCGAGGACGCCAAGGGCGATCGCCAGGTCGTAGTCGGTGCCCGACTTGGGCAGATGAGCCGGGGCCAGATTCACCGTCACTGCTCGATTGGGGAAATCGAGGCCCGACGAGACCACGGCGGCCCGTACCCGATCCTTGGCCTCGCGCACCGCGGTGTCCGGCAGTCCGCTCAGCTTGAACGCCTCGTATTGCTTGCCCACGTGGACCTGGACTTCGACAGGTCTCACGTCTCCCCCAACGAGCGCCACTGACGTGGTCGCTGCGTACATGTCCCGAACGTACGCCGGCAAACGGGGAGCTTCTAGAGGGTTGTGGATCGGGAATCACGCGGTGAAGGCGACCGAACCGGTGCGACGTGCGTCGGCGTGGGCGCGCAGGCGGCCGGCGATGTAACCGGCTCCATTGACGCCACCGAAGTACATGTGGGGCCCGTCGAACTCACGGATCTCGACATCGATTCCGTCCAAGTCCTGTCCGGGCTCGGCGGCGAGACGGACACCGAACTCGCCGAACTCGGGATGAACTCGGGGATGGTCTATGGCCTGTTGCAGACTGTCCCCCGCGGCCAGGCGGAGAAGAGTCGTCGCCACGGCGGTAGTGATCCGATCTGCTCCGGGCGAGCCGACGGCAACGGCCTCAGCACCGGCGCGGCCCACCGTCGGAGCCATGTTGGAGGGGAGCCTCTCTCCAGGAACGCCGGGCCCGTCGACGAGCTCGAGCTCGCCAAGAGCGTTGTTCATGAGCATGCCGGTGCCTTTTGGGATGATCCCCGATCCGTAACCCGCCGAGAACGATGCAGCCACTACGCCGCCCTTCTCGTCTGCGGCGGCAACACTGACAGTGGACGGGGACCGCAACCCTGCACCGCGTCGTTCCACGAACGCCTCGGTGAGAGCCGTCGCCCGAGCGGCCGCTCCGCTGCCGTCGACCAACTCGAGCACCCTGGCAACGGTCATACCGCCTATCGCCGGCGCCGGATTGTGTGCGAGTCGCCAATCTCCGAGCTTGCTGACGATGGGCTCCCGCGCCACAGCCTCGTAGGTCTCCATGTCAGCCATGGTGAGCCGACTGCCACGTGAAGCCAGGTCATCCACGATCTCCCTACCCAACTCGCCCTCATAGAACAGCTGCACACCCTCAGACCCGATGAGTCGCAGGGTCTCGGCAAGCCCGGGGAAGAAGATGCTGTGTCCCTGCGGATGCGAAGCCGAGCCGTCGAAAAGGGCCTCCCGAGCAACCGGGTCGCTCTGGTAGATGGGGGCGGCGCCGTCGTTGAGGTAGAGATGGCAAGGAGCGCTCAACGGGAATCCCTCCTCGACCACGCCGGCCACGGCCTCCATCAGCAGCTCCCAGGGAACGGAGCCGAAAACACGCGAGGCCAAGTCGAGCCCTGCGAAGACACCAGGCACGGCTATCGATCCTGCGTCCACGAGTGTGGTGACACCCCCTCCGTAGGCCATCGAGACCTCCCGAACGACGGGATCGCCTTCGAAGCCCATCCCGGGAAAGGCCATGTAGCCATCAACGACGACCGGGTCGTGGCCCGGGACGTCGATGGCGAGGAACCCGCCACCGCCGGGGCCACAGACTCCAGGCTCGGTGCACATAGCCGTGAGGGCGGCGACGATGGCGACGTCGACCACCGATCCGCCTTCCTCGCCCACGGCCACCGCGGCGTCGGTGACGACGCGCGACGGTCCCGCAACGGCGATTCCAGGCACCGCGAAAGGATAAGCGGGGGCCTATGCCCGGTGAGATCGCCCTAGGCTCGATCCATCGTGATCGGGATCGATATTGCATTGGCCGAGGCCCGTCTCGGACTCGAAGAAGGCGGTATCCCGATCGGATCGGCCCTTCTCCTCGATGACGAGGTGCTGGGCCGAGGTCACAACCGCCGAATGCAGAATGGCTCGGCGATCCTCCACGGGGAGATGGACGCGCTCGAGAACGCAGGTCGACTCTCCGCCTCGGTCTACCGGCGAACCAGCATCTACACGACGCTCTCTCCCTGCGACATGTGCACAGGAGCGATCCTCCTCTACGGGATCCCCCGCGTCGTC
>DASUSU010000379.1:0-2839 GCA_036374915.1 Acidimicrobiia bacterium
CGGTCGCCCTGATGCAGGACATCCAGGGGCCCAAGCTCAGGGTCGGCGAGTTCGTCAACGGGGCGATCAGCCTGGAGGCGGGGCGGCAGGTGGTGCTGGTGCCCGACGGGGCGATGGGGAGCGAGCGTCTGATCCCGGTCGGATACGCGCCGCTGCTCCACGACGTCGTGCCGGGAGATCGGGTGCAGCTGGCCGACGGCCTGATCCGCTGCGAGGTCGTCGATCGAACCGAGGGCGGCCTCCTCGCCGAGGTCAGGGTCGGGGGGGTCCTCTCCGACCACAAGGGAGTGGCGTTCCCGGACAGCAAGCTGTCCCTGGAGATACTCACCGCCAAGGACGAAGCGGATCTCGCCTTCGGCCGGGAGCTCGGCGTCGACTACGTGGCGGCGTCGTTCGTGCGCAGCGGGGACGACATAAGAAGCGTGGCCTCCCTCGCCGGGGACGTGCCCATCATCGCCAAGATCGAGCTGGCCCAGGCCTACGAGAACCTCGACGACGTCCTGGAGCCGTCGTTCGGGGCGATGGTGGCGCGGGGCGATCTCGGCGTTCAGCTACCGCTGGAGCGGATCCCTCTCATCCAGGACGAGATCCTGAAGAAGACCAACACCGCGGGAAGGATCTCGATCACCGCCACCGAGATGCTGGAGTCGATGACCAAGAGCCCGCGCCCGACCCGGGCCGAGGTGACCGACGTCGCCCATGCGGTGATGGCGGGCACCGATGCCGTCATGCTCTCCGGGGAGACCGCGGTGGGCGACTACCCGGTGCAGACCGTGACTGCGATGGCCTCGATCTGCATGGCGGTCGAAGAGGGAACCCTCTCGGAGCGGGGTGATCATCCGGTCCCCTTCGTCGGTGACGGGAACACCGTTGCCTCGGCGGTGGCTCAGGCCGCCACCGAGATCGCGGTCAATCTCGGGGCCCACACCATCGTGGCCTTCACCGAGTCGGGCAACACGGCCCGGCTCCTCTCCAAGTACCGTCCCGAGGCGAGGATCGTGGCCTTCACCCCCAACGAAGTCACCCTCCGCCAGATGGCTCTCTATTGGGGGGTCAGTCCCCATCCCTTCGATCGGCGCACCTACACCGACGAGGAGCTGGCGGCGGCCGCCGACATCCTGGAGAGCGAGGGCCTGGCCAGCAAGGGCGACCGGGTGGTGATGGTGGCCGGGGTGCCGCCCAACGTTCGTGCCTCGACCAACCTGGTCAAGGTGCATGTGATCGGCGAGCTCTCGGGGGGGCTCGGTTCCTGAGTACGATCCCGAGCCTGATGGGCCAGGCAGTCGTCGTCAACAACGTGGTCGAGGTGGGCGATCTGCTCCTCATCGACACCGACCGGAGCTTCACGGGTCAGGACGGCATGGCCATGTCCCCGGGCAAACCCGGCCACGCGGTGCCGGGGAATCTGGCCGAGCGCCTGTTCGGCCTCGGGATTGGGATCGACCACGTCTACGTCCTGCAGAACGCGGTCACGGTGCGACGGCCCGGAGGGTGGGACGAGGCGAGCAGGGCAGCCGTCACCGACGTGGTCGAGGGCTTTCTCCTCTTCTACTGAGCGCGCTCTAACCGGTCGGCGGGGGCACGGTGGTCGTGGTCGTCGCCGGAGGGACAGTGGTCGTGCTCGGCGGCACGGTGGTGGTGGTCGGGCAGGGAGTGCTGGTCTCGGGGATCATGCACGGGTGCACCTCGAAGACGGCGAACCTGGGGGCGTAGCGGACGGTCCACTCCTGTTCCTCCACCACCTGGCTCTCGTCGCCACCGAGAAGGATGCGCCGGGTCACGGTCACGCTCCAACCACCGAGCTCGGTCTGGGTCTGCCGCTGCTCGTCGACGGCCAGGTCGGGATTGGGCACATACCGGGGCTCGGGCGGGTCGGTGACGGCGAATCGGTCGGAGACCAGCCCCTTGACATGGAGTGCCGCCGGCCCACCCTCCTGGTCGACCCAGGCCCGGCTCCTCCCTCCCGACTGCTCGCCCTTGAGCGTCCTGCCGTCGTTCTCCCCGAATATGCGCGCGGTTATCGACGTGTCCGTGTAGCGGGTGTCGATGAGGATCGCTCGGTCGGTGTTGTTGCGGAACTTCAGATCCGGGCTGCGCCAGTTGAGGGTGGCCTCGACCCCTTCGGGATAGCGGGAGAAGTAGTAGGAGTGCGGCTTGTGCTCGACGTCCTCGTAGCCGCCCCAGAACACGGCGTTGTAGAGAGTCGTCGTGAACTGGCTGACCCCTCCGCCCACGGTGTCCTCCAGCTCACCGGCGACGATGGTCCCGGCGGGCAGATAGCCCTTCTCCAGGGTGCGCTCCCCGACGTGGTCGTTGAGGCTGAAGGTCTGTCCGGGGAGGATGATGGTCATGTCGACCACGTCGGCGATGGTGTGGATGTTGATGACCCGGTCCTGACAGCAGTCGTGATAGGTGGTGAACTGGGAGACGAGGTGGGCGATCCCCAGGCCCTCCAGGTACTCGGTGGTGACCTCGGGCTCCGCCGCCTCGACCAGGGGCAGCTGGCCGGCCCGCGAGATGGTCAGGCCGGCTTGGGCGAGGCGGACCGCGGTCTCCTCGGCATCGATGGCGGTCCCGTTGGCGCCGGGCACGATGGAGATGCTGTCGCCCTCGATCTCGAAGCGGGCGTCTACCGGCTCCGCTTCCACGTCCGCCCTGATCGCATCGAGGAAGCCGTCGACGATGGCCGGGTCGAAGGAGTTCACGATCCGCGGCGAGCTCTCGGTGATCGTCTCCGAGCGGAAGGCCTCGGTGAGCTGTTCGACGGTGAAGACCGCCTCGGTCTCGTCGTGATCGAGCCGGATCGGGCCCTCCAGCATCGACTCGGCCTCGGCCACGG
>DASUSU010000380.1:0-2046 GCA_036374915.1 Acidimicrobiia bacterium
AGGCCTGACCGACCACGAGGAGCAGATCATGTCCATCTACATCGACGAGAGCACCCGGGTGGTCGTGCAGGGCATCGGCTCGCAGGGGACCTTCCACGCCAAGCGCAACCAGGACTACGGCACCCAGATCGTCGCCGGCACCCACCCGAAGAAGGGCGGCACGACCTGGGACGAGCTCGACGTGCCGGTCTTCACCGACGTCTCCGAGGCGGTGAAGGAGACGGGCGCCAACACCTCGATGGTGATGGTCCCCGCCCCGTTCACCAAGGACGCCATCCTCGAGGCCTACGAGGGCGGTGTGGAGACCATCGTCGTCATCACCGAGGGTGTGCCCGTCCACGACATGACCGAGGTCTACGACACCGTCGTCCGCGAGGGTGGCGTGCGTCTGATCGGCCCGAACTGCCCCGGCCTGATCAGCCCGGGCAAGTCCAACGTCGGCATCATCCCGACCGACATCACCAAGCCCGGCAAGGTGGGGCTCGTGTCCCGGTCCGGAACGCTGACCTACCAGATCATGCACGAGCTGAACGAGGCCGGCATCGGTATCTCCACCTGCGTCGGCATCGGCGGCGACCCCGTCATCGGCACCCAGTTCCTCGACGTCATCCGGGCCTTCGCCGACGACCCCGAGACCGAGGCGATCGCCTTCGTCGGCGAGATCGGCGGCTCCGAGGAGCAGAAGGCCGGCGAGTGGATCCGGGACAACATCCCCGACACCCCGGTGGTCGGCTACATCGCCGGCTACGAGGCACCTCCCGGCAAGCAGATGGGCCACGCCGGCGCCATCGTCAAGGAGGGCGGCCCCGGCGGCGAGTCCGCCGCCGAGAAGAAGGAGATCCTCGAGGGCATGGGCATCGCCGTCGCCCTCAACCCGAGCGAGGCCGCCCAACTCATGATCCAACGCCTCACCTGACCCCCCACCCCAGGTCAGGCGGGTGATCCGTATCAGCCCTGATACGGATCACCCGCTTCAGTGGCTCGATCCGAGCTCGTCGAGGGCGCGGCGGACCTCCTTGGCGACGACCTCCGGCCGGTCGGTGAGGTCCGCGCCGTCGTAGTTGAGGACCTGGAAGCGGGGCGTCAGAGCGTTCTGGCGCGAGCCATCGAGCCGCACGCCGAGCGTCGTTCCATGCGCGGGGTGGGCATTGATCTCGACGACCAGGCCAACCTCTCGGAACAGGAAGTCGACGTACCGAACGTCGCCGTTCGCATCCACCACGCGCACGTTGACCTCGGGACGGGGTAGGCCGAAGAGCTCACAGATCCGCAGGAAGAGACGTTCCATCTCCGAGCGCGTGAGCTCGGCGCCTGGCGTCATGAGATGCAACGCCTCGCGCAGGCAGACCACGCCGGGCGTGTGCCACATCCGAACGATCAGCTCCCGGACGTCCGCGACGGTCGTGCGGCGATCGACGACGGCGGCGTCGATCGCCTTCGCGATGATCACCGGTGGCCGCCTGAGGGCCAGCGCCCCGATCGTGAACAGCGCGCTCGTCACCAGGAAGCAGCCGACCGAGACGATGTCGTCAGGCGTCATGATGTACGACTCATGGGCTCGGACCGGCGGGTCCTTGGGCCGAGCATCCCGCGGGTAGGTCAGCTCGAGAGCGGGGTTCCGTGTTGCGAGGTGCTGCAGACCGTGGATCTTCGCCGCCGCGCCGTGGGAGAGAACAGCCGGGCCACCACCGGCGAGCTGCGCCGCGATGGCCCGACGCTCCCAGGAGTCAGGGATGGCGGTGAGGCCATACACGGCTGGGAACAGCCGCTCGATGTCGCCTCGCTGGAGAAGGCGGCGCACCTGAGTGCGGTTGACGCCGGCAGCCTCGGCGAGCTTCGGCGTGAAGACGCCGAACTGCTGCCGTCGGGCCCGGGAGAGCCGCGCTGTTGCGGAGATCGACATCGGCCCACGGTGACGGACGACGTCGTCCCCGGCCACCTCCCCGGCGTTCCGGCTGTGGATACTCGTCACCCCTCCGATGACGGGGGTGGTTCGTATCACCACTGATACGAACTACCCGCGTGATCTGGGGGACCTGGAGGGGG
>DASUSU010000381.1:0-3401 GCA_036374915.1 Acidimicrobiia bacterium
GACGGCGCCCTTCGGATACTGGGGCGGGCCGATCAGGTCATCGTCAGCGGGGGGGAGAACGTCGACCCACGCCGGGTCGAGGAGGTCATCGTCTCCCATCCCGGGGTGCGGCTGGCGGCCGTGGCAGCAGTCCCCGATCTCGAGTGGGGCGAGAAGGTGGTGGCGGTCTACGAGGGTGAGGCGGATCCCGAGGCTCTCGACGCCTGGGTGCGCGAGCGGCTGGCACCCTACGAGGTACCCCGCATGTGGCGCCGGGTGCCCGCCGTCCCGCTCAACCCCGCCGGAAAGCCCGACCCGGAACGGGTTCGAGAACTGTTCGAGACCTGACCCGTCAACGGCCGATCATCCCTCGGATCCCGGACGTTCGGCCCTGTTCGCCGCCGTGGATGATGGGGAAGGATCGGTGTACGCGACAAGGAGAGACCATGACTGCAATATCTCCGCGGCGCCGTTGGCTCGCCTACGGGCTCATCGCCCTGGCCCTCGGCCTGACTGCCAACTCGGTCCTCGGTCCCCTGTTGGTGGGAGCGATCCGATATCGGTTCTCCGAGACACTGATCAACCAGGGGATCGGCCTGGACGCGGTGGCGCTGCTCGGTGCGGTTCCGGTGGCGGTGGCGGCGGCGCTGCTGACACTGCGAGGCCATCTCGCCGGACCGGTGCTGGCCCTGATACCGGCCACCTTCGCCGCCTATATGGCTCCTCAGTACGTGGTCGGTCCCGACTACCTGGGGATCGCCGGCAACAACGAGCAGTTCTTCCTCTTCCACCTCGGGCTGTTCGTGCTTGCACTGGGTACGATCGTCCTCGCCTGGACGGAGACCGACCGGACCCGGCTCCGGCAGGCAACAGCCGGGTCGGACCGGCGGAGGAGCTGGGTGATGTTCGGTGTCGCCGCCTTCATTCTCCTCGGTCGCTGGCTTCCGTTCCTGGTGGAACTGACGCAGGGAGACCCGACCAGTCCCGACTACGTCGAGAACCCGACCTCTTTCCTGCTCATCGGGCTGCTGGACCTGGGGTTGGTGGTTCCGGCCGCACTGACGGCGGGGATCGGCCTCCGTTTCCATGCCTCCTGGAGCCGGACGGCTGCCTATGGGGTGATCGGCTGGTTCGCCCTGGTTCCGGCGGCGGTGGCGGCGATGGCCATCGCCATGGTGGTCAACGGAGATCCGGCTGCCGATACCGGAACTGCGGCCGTCCTCGCGGTGGCCGCCGTGGTGTTCACGGCCGGGGCCGCCGCTCTATACCGTCCCCTGTTCGGCCCGGGCCCCGGCGATGATCGAGACGACTCCAAGCTGGTCGCACGGGCGGACTCCGGGGCGGTCGTCGGCTGAGCAGGCCCGCCTCACCACTCGGGATCACGCCGGCGGCGCTTCTTCTCGGAATGACGCCGTTTGGCCTCCAGGCGCCGTTGCCGGGCGGCCCGGGACGGCTTGGTGGGACGCCGCCGCTTGGGCGGGCGCATCGCCTCCTCGAGCCGCTCGGCGAGCCGTTGGCGGGCGAGGGCCCGGTTGCGCCATTGGGAACGTGACTCGGAGGCCGTCACGGTCACCACCGGGCCGAGGCGTTCGATGATGCGGGTGCGTTCCGGCTCCGGGAAGGCCCCGGAGGCGGCCACGTCGAAGCGGACCTCGACAGCGGTGCTGGAGCGGTTGGCGTGCTGGCCCCCTGGGCCGCCCGAGGTGGTGAAGGTCTCTTCCAGTTCCGGGTCCGGAACCGTGAATCTGCCCACCTGGAGGTCTTCCATCCCGTTCTCAGCCTATTGCCGGGTCGCTCTGTGAGTACCCCCGCGCCGAAGCGAGGGACGGACACTCACAGAATCAATCCTCGTAGTACTCGGTACCGAGATGGGTGATCAGCTCTTCGCCCATCATGTAGCGGAGGTTGTTCTTGAGCTTCTTGATCTGGATGAAGATGTCGTTCTCCGGGTACACGGTCGGGGCGTGCTGGGGGCTCTTGAAGTAGAAGGACAACCACTCCTGGATTCCCTTGCGGCCGGCGCGATGGGCCAGATCCATGAACAGGGCCAGGTCGAGGACCAGGGGAGCGGCCAGGATCGAATCCTTGCACAGGAAGTCGACCTTGATCTGCATGGGATAGCCCAGCCACCCGAAGATGTCGATGTTGTCCCAGCCCTCCTTGTCGTCGCCGCGGGGCGGGTAGTAGTTGATCCTCACCTTGTGATAAAGCTCGCCGTACAACTCGGGATAGAGCTCGGGCTGGAGGATCTGTTCGAGTACACCGAGCTTCGAGACCTCCTTGGTGCGGAAAGAATCGGGGTCGTCGAGCACCTCGCCGTCGCGATTGCCGAGGATGTTGGTGGAGAACCAGCCCTTGATCCCCAGCATCCGCGCCTTGAGGCCGGGAGCGATGATCGTCTTGAGCAGGGTCTGGCCCGTCTTGAAGTCCTTGCCGGCTATCGGAACTCCCCGCCGCTCGGAGAGCTCGAGCATGGCGGGGATGTCGACCGTCAGATTGGGGGCTCCGTTGGCGAAGGGAACGTCGGACTGGAGGGCGGCGTAGGCGTAGATCTGGGACGGTGCGATGTTGGGATCGGAGTCGCGGAGCCCCTGTTCGAAGGCGGCCAGATCTCGGTGAACGTCGGAGGCCTCCCGGTAGATCTCGGTCGACCCGCACCACACCATCACCACCCGGTCCAACTCGTTGGCGGCGCGGAAGCGGTCGATGTCCTCCATCAGGGCTTCGGCCTGGTCCATCTTCGAACCCGAGGCGGTCTTCACGTTGTCGACACCTGGAAGGTTCCGCACCCATTCGTGCTCGTATACCGCGGTCATGGGCTCGATGAGCCGTAGCTCGTCCCCGATGCTCTCGACATGGCGTGCCTCGAGCACCCCCGCCTTCATCGCCGACGCATAGGCGTCGTCGGAGTAGGGGTCCCATCCGCCGAAGACGAGGTCGTCGAGGGTGGCGATCGGGACGAAGTCGCGAATCAGGGGGTTGCGATTCTCGCTTCGCATGCCCAGCCGGATATGGCCCAACTGGGTGAGGGAGCCGAACGGCTCGGCGTAGCCCTTGCGAGCTGCCAGTACCCCGGCGTACAGGGTGGTGGCGACCGCTCCCATCCCCGGGGTGAGCACGCCGAGTTTCCCGGACGCGGGAGCGATGGCGGGCTTATCAGACATTCGGGGAGCACCTCCTGGAGCACGGGCTGTGGCTTGAACGATACGTCAGTCGTCCCCGGGAGCGAACTCCCGGCGTCGACCGGGCCCCGGTAGGGTGAGCGAGTGGACTTCGGCGACAGCACCCTCGAACCGTCAGTCGACGTAGCCCTCCTCGCCGATGCCGTGCAGGCGAGCCAGGGAAAGCTCTTCATCCTGGGCGGTGGCTGGGACGTCCTCACGGTGCGCTCCCTCCCGGCGCGACATCCGAGCATGGGCATC
>DASUSU010000382.1:0-15005 GCA_036374915.1 Acidimicrobiia bacterium
GGGGTGGGGTCGAAATCGAAGCGAAGCTCGTCGGGATGGTCGATGTCCTCGGCGCGCACCGGCCAGGGATGGAAGTCGAGACAGCCGAGCTGGACCAGACGGACGATGTCCGCCTCGGTCCGGGGCACGTTCATCATCCCGGGGCGCTGCGAGGGGAATCTGATCTGGACCGTTTCGAACGGCGTGTTCTTGGCAGCCCGCTTGTGATAGATCGGTTCGTCGTCGACCGTGCCCATGTAGCGCTTGAGCATGGTGGGCCGGCCGAACACGCCCCGAATCGCCCCTTCTGCCACCAGGGCGAAGTGGTTGGCCACGTCGAGCTTGGTCCACCCCTGCTCGGGGAAGATCACCCGACCCGGGCTCGAGACCCGAACCTCCTCCCCGCCCACGCTGACGGTCGTCTCGTCGCTCATCGGCTTCCTAGGCTTTCTGTGAAGATCTGTGGTGATGTGAGACTCACAGATCTTCACAGAATCATCGGGAAGGGCAACGGATGGGCTTGGTGGACACGGTTCGCGAGTCGGTGATCGGCAAGGACACCGCGGTGCACACCCCGTTCGGGGTGCGCCGGGTCACCTATGCCGACTACACCGCCTCGGCGCGGTCGCTGAGCATCGTCGAGGACTTCATCCGGGACCAGGTCCTCCCCCTCTACGCCAACACCCACACCGAGACCTCCGGGACCGGTCTCCAGACCACCCGGTTCCGGGAAGAGGCGAGGGAGATCATCCGGGACTCGGTCGGCGCCACCCGCGAGGAGCACGCGGTGATCTTCGCCGGGAGTGGATCGACCGGGGCCGTGGACCGGCTGGTCGGGTTGCTCGGGATCCGGATCCCGCGCGGGCTCAGCCAGACCTACGGCCTCGAGCAGCGGATACCCGCAGCCGATCGCCCGGTCGTCTTCGTCGGGCCCTATGAGCACCACTCCAACGAGTTGCCCTGGCGGGAGTCGATCGCCGACGTGATCGAGATCAAGGAGGACGCCGACGGGCATATCGACCTGAACGACCTGGAGGCCAAACTGGTCGAGTACTCGCAGCGCCCGCTCCTCATCGGCTCCTTCTCGGCCGCCTCGAACGTGACCGGAATCATCTCCGACACCCATGCCATCGCCCGCATGCTCCACGCCCACGGTGCCCTCTCCTTCTGGGACTTCGCCGCCGCTGCCCCGTATGTGGAGATAGAGATGGGATCGGCGTCCGACGACACCAGCGACTACAAGGACGCCATCTTCCTGTCCCCGCACAAGCTGATCGGCGGCCCGGGCACACCCGGTGTGCTGGTGGTGCGCCGCGACCTGCTTCGCAACGAGGTGCCGGTGGTCCCGGGTGGGGGGACCGTGGAGTACGTTTCCCCAGACCACCACAGCTACATACGGGACCCGGAGCACCGGGAGGAGGGGGGCACGCCGGCCATCGTCGAGTCGATCCGAGCCGGTCTCGTCTTCCGTCTCAAGGAGGCAGTCGGTGTCGACGAGATCCGTCGGCTGGAGCACGACTTCATCCAGAGGGCAATCCGGTCCTGGGCGGAGAACCCGCACATCGAGATCCTGGGCAACCCGAAGGCCGACCGCCTCTCCATCGTCAGCTTCGTCATCCGCCATGGCGCCAAGACCCTGCATCACAACTTCGTGGTCGCGCTGCTCAACGACCTGTTCGGGATCCAGGCCAGGGGGGGTTGCTCCTGCGCCGGCCCCTACGGGCACCGTCTCCTCGGGATCGATCAGGCGACCAGCGCCCGGTTCGAGCAGGTCATCGCCAAGGGCTGCGAGGTGATCAAACCGGGATGGGTCCGGGTCAGCTTCAACTACTTCATCGCCGAGGAGGAGTTCACCTACATCCTGGAGGCGGTCCACCTCCTCGCCGATCAGGGATGGCGTCTCCTCCCGATGTACACCTACGAGACCGATACGGCGCTGTGGAGGCACCGGGACGGATTGCCCCGGCCTCCCGCGTCGTTGCACGACATGGCATTCACCGGCGAAGGCATGGCATCGCCCCTGGCCGCGTCGATCACCGACCTGGGGGGGTACCTCGCCGAGGCGAAGCGGATCCTGGCCGAGTCTCCCCGGGCTGGTGGCCCCTCACCCGATCTCGGGCCCGACGGGGAAGGGCTTCGTTGGTTCCCCAACCCTGCGGAGATAGAAGAGTGACCGATCCGGTGAAGGATCCGACCATCTCGGACCTGGAGCAGTGGCATCGCACCTTCGCCCCCCGCGCCTTCAACGAGGCGTGGGCCATCCTCGACAGCGTCGAGCCGACCAGGAGCGAGGAGGAGGACATGCTGGCCGCCACCTTCGCCCAGCGCTATCACTGGTACGCGGTCGGGACCCCGCGACACCGGGCCATCGCCGACTGGCAGGTGTCACGGGTGGCCGCGGTACTGGGCTATGCCGATCTCGCCCTGCGGTTCGGCGAGAGGTCGCTCGCCCTCTGCCTCGACAACGATCTCGACGCCTTCGTCACCGGGTTCGCCCACGAGGCGATCGCACGGGCCGCCGCCGACGTCGACGACCTGGACATGTTCACCGAGCACCTGGAGGCGGCCAAGGCGAAACTGGCCGAGATCGAGGATCCCGAGGACCGCGAGATCCTGGAAGCGGATCTGACCGAGATGTCGGAGCGGTGAGCGACCCATCCCTTGACCACTGAAAGCGACCTCTGGACACTGAGAGTGGCCGTCGTAGACTGACCGGGCACGACCACCGACCAAAGGGACCATCCAATGCGGAAACGCGCACTCACACTGGCAACCACGATCGCGCTTCTGGCATTCGGCGTCGCCCCGGCCATCGCCACACCACCTGGAACCGACCCCGGGCTGACCGACGGTCACAAGATCACGATCTGCCATGTCACCAACTCGGCGTCGAATCCCTACGTCGTGATCACGATCGACGTCGCTGCCTGGCACACCGAGGGCACAGTCGGCCACAGCCCCGATCATCACGTCAACCACAAGACCGGGGACCACGACGTGGTCTGGGACGAGGTGAACGGCTGCTCCGGCGACGGAGGCGGCACCACGTCTAGCTAGCTCGACGGGCGCGCCAGCGATCCGAGGGAGTCGGCCAGGTGGCCGACTCCTTCTTTCGTCCCCATCCCTAGCCTGGCCTCGTGAGCAAGCCGATCGAGGACTATGCGCTCATCGGGGACACCGAGACCGCAGCGCTGGTGGCGCGCGACGGGTCGATCGACTGGCTCTGCCTGCCTCGCTTCGACTCGGGGGCCTGTCTCGCCGCCCTGCTCGGCGACGACGGGCACGGTCGTTGGCGCATCGCGCCCGCCGGAGGGGCGAGCAGGGTGCGACGCCAGTACCGGCCCGGCACACTCGTCCTCGAAACCGAGATGGACGCCGACGGGGGGACGGTGCGGATCATCGACCTGATGCCGATCCGGGGCCGGGAAGGCGGCAACAACGCCGACGTGGTCCGGATCGTCGAGGGCATGAGCGGAAGGGTCGAGATGCGGATGGACCTGACCATCCGGTTCGACTACGGGCACCTAGTCCCCTGGGTGACCAGCGCCGATGACCACATCCTGGCGGTGGGCGGGCCCGATGCCCTCTCCCTGACCACCCCCATCCCCCTCCACGGAGAGGATCTGAGCACCGTGGCCGAGTTCGCGGTGTCGGAGGGCGACCGCGTCCCGTTCGTGCTCACCTGGCATCCCTCCCACCTTCCCGAGCCTCCCCGGATCGAGCCGGAGGAGGCGCTGGAGAACACCGAGAAGTGGTGGCGGACCTGGAGCGACGCCAGCAGCTACGACGGCGAGTGGGAAGAGGCTGTGGACCGCTCCCTGATCACGCTCAAGGCTCTGACCTACGTCCCGACCGGCGGGATGGTGGCCGCCCCCACCACCTCCCTCCCCGAGCACCTGGGCGGGTCGCGCAACTGGGACTACCGCTACGTGTGGCTGCGCGACGCCACGTTCACCCTCCAGGCGCTGTTGATGGCAGGTCACCGCCAGGAGGCGATCGCATGGCGGGATTGGCTGCTCCGGGCCGTGGCCGGCGACCCCGACGACCTCCAGATCATGTATGGGCTCGCCGGGGAGCGCCGGCTTCCCGAGCTCGAGCTCGACTGGCTTCCCGGCTACGAGTCGTCGCGACCGGTGCGGATCGGCAACGCGGCACACCGCCAGATCCAGGTCGACGTCTACGGAGAGCTGATGGACGCCATATTCACCGCCCGGCGCATGGGGATGAAGCCGGAGGAGACCGTGTGGGATCTGCAGAAGCTCCTCCTGGAGAGACTGGAGGGGAAGTGGGCGCAGCCCGACCATGGGCTCTGGGAGGTGCGCGGCGAGCCCAGGCACTTCACCCACTCCCGCCTCATGACCTGGGTCGCCTTCGACCGGGCGGTCAAATGCGTCGAGCAGTGGGATCTGGAAGGTCCGGCCGATCACTGGCGGCAGCTTCGATCACGGATCCGGGCGGAGATCGAGACAGAGGGTTACGACGCGGATCGCAACACGTTCACCCAGTCGTACGGATCCAGGGCCCTCGACGCCTCCCTCCTCCTCATCCCCCAGGTCGGGTTTCTCCCCGCCACCGACAGCCGGGTCCACGGCACCATCGACGCCGTCGGGCGGGAGCTCTCCATCGACGACAATCTCATCCTCCGCTACCGAACCGAGATGACCGACGACGGGCTCCCCGGCGACGAGGGCGGTTTCCTGCTGTGCTCGTTCTGGATGGTCGACGCCCTGGCCATGATCGGTAGGAGGGACGAGGCGAGACGCCGTTTCGAGTACCTGCTCGGTCTGCGCAACGACGTCGGCCTGCTCGCCGAGGAGTACGACCCGGTGACGCACCGGATGCTGGGCAACTTTCCCCAGGCGTTCAGCCATCTGGGTCTCATCGACTCCGCCTTCAACCTGAAGCCCGGGGAGCGAGGCCCGGCCGGCGATCGGGCCGCCGACTCGTGAAGGCAGTCACGGTGAGGCCGGGAGTGGCCGACTCGCTTCGACTCGACGACGTGGACGAGCCCTCCCGTCGGGCCGATCAGCTTCTCGTCGAGACGATCGCTGTCGGAGTGTGCGGCACCGACCGCGAGGTCATCGGAGGCGACCTGGGCTATCCGGAAAAGGGCAAGGACCGCCTGATCCTGGGCCACGAGGCCATGGGCCGGGTGAAGGAGGCACCAGAGGGGAGCGGATTCGCGCCCGGAGACCTGGTGGCGCCGATCGTGCGCCGACCCGATCCGGTCCCCTGCCCCAACTGTGCCATCGGGGAATGGGACATGTGTCGCAACGGTCGCTTCACCGAGGCGGGGATTCGGGGCCTGGACGGCTATGCGGCCGGTCGTTTCGCCCTCGACCCGGAGTTCGCGATCAGGGTCGACGAGTCACTCGGGCTCCTCGGTGTGCTGATCGAGCCGGCGAGCATCGTGGCCAAGGCGTGGGAGCACATCCTCCACATCGGGAGCCGTTCCCGATGGGAGCCGACCAGGACCCTGATCACGGGGGCGGGGCCGATCGGCCTGCTCGCCGCACTCTTCGCAGCTCGGCTCAGCGATGATGTGCATGTCCTCGACCTGATGACGGAAGGCCCCAAGCCCGACCTGGCCCGCGACCTCGGCGCCACCTACCACCATCAAGGCCTCGACGAGATCGAAGAGGTCGAGGTGGTGATCGAGTGCACCGGGGCCGATGCCATGGTGGCCGGAGTCATGACCCACACCGCGGCCAACGGGATCGTCTGCCTGACCGGGGTGCCCGGCTCGGGGAAGGGCCCTCCCGCGATCGAGCTCGCCCAAGAGCTGGTGATGGAGAACGACGTCATATTCGGCACGGTCAATGCCAACCGTCGCCACTACGAGGAGGCGGCGCGGGTCCTCGCCGCAGCCGACCGCTCCTGGCTGGAGCGGGTGGTGAACCGGCGGTTGCCCGTCGACCTCTGGGAGAGCGCCTACGCCCCCGAGCCGGACGACGTCAAGACCGTGATCCAGTTCTCGGCGGTGGGAGATGCCACGTCGTAACCGGGTCGACCCGTGGGGCGACCTGAATGCGGTCCCCGAACGGGGGATGTTCACCGGGAATCGCGGGTGTCTGGTGGATGGCTCCGGGGAGGTGGTGCGTCACCATCGAGGCCGGCTCTGGATCACTTGTTCCACCGAGTACAAGGACTGGCGCTCTCCCCTGGCTCGTCCGGGACGGTGGACGCCCATCTTCTTCCTCGACGACGCGGTAGCCCTGTCCGCCGGGCACCGGCCGTGCGGTCTGTGCCGACGCGATGCGTATCTCAGCTATCGGGATGCGGTGAGCCGGGCTGCCGGGTCCCTCCGGCCACTGACCGCCGAGGACCTGAATCGCCGTCTCTCCGCCGAGCGCCTCCAGGCGGGGCGCGGGCTGGACCGGGCCACCGACCGTGTCCTGTGGACCAGCGCCATCGCCGCGCTGCCGGTGGGGACCGTGATCGCCGACCCGGGTCGTGGGCCGGAGCTGGTTCTCCACGACCGGCTCCTCTCCTTCACCTTCGCCGGCTGGGCCAAGCCGCAGCCACGCCCGACCTCGGGCGAGGTCCTCGTTCTCACCCCGCCGACCTCCGTGGCCGCGTTGCTCCACGGCTTCGAACCTGTCCTGCACCCCTCGGCAGGGTGACGCCATACGAGGGAGGGTCAGCCGAGTGGCTAATTCGGCGCAGAGCGACGCCAGACCCGGATACCGTCTCGTCACCCGCCCATGACCGCTTCTCCCTCCTACCGCGCCACTCTCACCACCTATCTCGGCCCCCATCGGGGCCGGGTCACGGTCCTGATCGTCCTGCTCCTGGGCTCGATCGGTCTGCAGTTGGTGATCCCGCTGATCCTGCGCACCTTCATCGACTCGGCCATCGCCGGGTCGGCCGCGATCGGGCTGGCCACTGCCGGCGTCGCCTACCTGGTGGCCGGAGTCGTCAACCAGCTCCTCGACGCCTTTGCCTCCTATCTGGGGGCAGACATCGGCTGGAGCGCCACCAACCGGCTGCGCGAGGAGTTGAGCTCACATCTCTTCTCACTCGACATGGGGTTCCACAACGACACCACCCCGGGGGAGATGATCGAGCGGGTCGACGGAGATGTGACCGCCATATCCGAGTTCATCTCCCGTTTCCTGGTCCGGCTGGTCGCCGCAGGTGTGCTCCTCACCGGGGTGGTCGTGGTGTGCTGGTTCGAGGCACCGATGATGGGATTGACGGTCACCATCTACGTCGTGCTCGTCCTCGCCCTCCTCATCCGGCTCCGCAAGCTGGCGGTGGCGGCGGCCGAGGAGGAGAGGGAGACCTCGGCCAGCCTGTACGGGTTCATCGAGGAGCGACTTGCCGGCGTCGACGACATCCGCTCGCTGGGAGCCGGTCGCTTCACCATGGCCCGGTTCGTCCCGGTCATGCGCGACTTCTACACCCGCACCAACATCGCCTGGCAGAAGCGGATCATCGTCTGGGTCTCGGCCAACACCGCCTTCTGGGCCGGGGACGCCCTGGCCCTGATCGTCGGGGTATGGCTCGCCGTGCGGGGCTCGATCACGGCGGGCACCGCCTATCTCATCCTCCAGTACGTCCAGCTGGTGCGGAGGCCGATCGAGCACATGACCCAGGAGCTGCAGGAGCTGCAGAAGGCGGCCGGGGGCATCGTCCGCATCGATCAGCTGCGCCGGCTGGAGACTTCGATCGTCGACGGCGAGGCCGAGCTTCCTCCGGGGCCGCTGGCCATCGAGTTCGAAGACGTGTCGTTCTCCTACGAGGACCGGGGCGTGCTCGAAGAGGTGAGCTTCCGTCTCGAGCCGGGGCACTCGCTGGGCCTCTTGGGACGGACCGGTGGCGGCAAGACCACCATCACCAGGCTCATCTCCCGGCTCTACGACCCCGACCGTGGAGTGGTCAGGGTCGGAGGTCAGGACCTTCGCCGGGTGCGTTCCGCCTCGCTGCGGGGATCGATCGGCGTGGTCACCCAGGACGTGCAGCTGTTCCGAGCCACGGTGCGGGACAACCTGACCTTTTTCGCCCCACGGCCCGACGAGGAGATCCTGGCGGCGCTGGACGCGGTCGGCCTGGGGTCATGGATCGGGGAGGTGGGCCTGGGCACCGAGCTCGGATCCGCCGGTCAGGGGCTCTCCGCCGGGGAGCAACAGCTGCTCGCCTTCGCCCGCGTATTCCTACAGGACCCGGGTGTGGTGATCCTCGACGAGCCGTCGTCGCGCCTCGACCCGGTGACCGAGATGCTCCTGGCAACGGCGACCGAGCGGATCTATGCCGGCCGCACCGTGGTCATCATCGCCCATCGTCTGGAGACGGTGCGGACCACCGACGAGATCATGGTGGTCGACGCGGGGAGGATCGTCGAGCATGGGCCACGCGAGACGCTGGCCGCCGACCCGGATAGCCGCTATTCGGGCCTGCTGGCGACGGGCAGGGGCGGGCTGTTGGGGGACACCCGGCCATGAGCACCCTGCGACTGGTCTGGGAGGTGATCCGCTACCGACCCAAGCGCTTCTTCTTCTGCATGTTCATGTGGACGCTGGTCCATGGCTCCCCCCTCCTGTTCGGGATCCTGATCGGGAGGGTGTTCGATCGGCTCGCCGCCGGAGGTCCGGTGGCCGAGACGGCATGGGCTCCTGCCATCGTCTTCGCCGTCCTTGCCGTGGGGCGCAACCTCATCATCTGGCTCGGTGACCGGGTGTGGATCAAGCACTGGATCGAGCAGTCGCTCCAGCTGCGACGCAACCTGCTCCGCTGGGTGCTCGAGGCGCCCGGGTCGCGGGTTCTTCCCCTCGCCCCGGGCGAGGCGGTGAGCACTTTCCGCGACGACGTCGACGACCTCCTCGAGTACATGGAGAACTGGGTCGACATGGGCGGTCTCGTCCTCTTCGGCGTGGGATCCGTTTGGATCATGGCCTCGATCGACGCCGGGCTCACCGGGTTGCTCCTCATCCCGATCCTCCTCACGTTGGTGATCACCCAGGCGCTCAGTCCCCAGATCCGGAAGAGGAGACGTGCGATGAGATCGGCCACGGACCAGGTGACCGGTTTCATCGGCGAGGCGTTCGGCGGAGTCCAGGCGATAAAGCTCGCGGCGGCGGAGCGACCTGTGCTCGACCGTTTTCATCAGCTCAACACCGTGAGGCACAAAGCGGCTCTCTCCGACACCGTGCTCACCGAGGTGCTGAGGGGGGTGAACCGGAACATGTCGACGATCACCATCGCCATGGTCCTGCTCGTCGCGACCGATGCCATCGGCGAGGGCAGGTTCAGCATCGGAGACCTCACCCTGTTCCTCACCTATCTGCCCAGGCTCACCGACTACATGGCGTTCGCCGGTGACATCATCGCCCAGCACCGGCGCACCGGAGTCGCCTACGAGCGAATCCGGGCGCTGTCGGTGGACGCCCCGGACCGGGAGCTGCTCGATCGGTCGCGGGTCTCCCTCGAAGGCGACCTACCCCACCTCGAGCTCCCCGACATCGGCATCGCCCCGTTGCGTCGTCTCGAGGTGCGCGACCTCGGCCACTGGTTCCCCGACGGCGGGGAGGGGATCGGCGGGGTCGACTTCGCCGTCGACCGGGGCTCGTTCACCGTCGTCACCGGGAAGATCGGCTCCGGGAAGAGCACACTGGTACGGGCTCTGCTCGGCCTGGTCCCGGCCCAGGGTGAGGTCTTCTGGAACGGCGAGCCGGTCGAAGACCTCGCCTCGTTCTTCGTGCCCCCGCGCTCCGCCTACACCGCCCAGGTGCCCCGGCTCTTCTCCGAGTCATTGGCCGACAACATCGCCCTCGGCCAGCACGCGGCTCGGGAGCGGCTGCGCGAGGCGGTGCAGCTGGCGGTCCTCGACCCCGATCTGGAGCGTCTCGAGATGGGGCTGCACACCATGATCGGGGCCCGCGGAGTCAAGCTGTCGGGTGGCCAGGTGCAGCGGTCGGCGGCGGCCCGGATGCTGGCCACCGAAGCCGAGCTCCTGGTCTTCGACGACCTCTCCTCGGCCCTCGACGTCCACACCGAGACCGAGCTATGGCGTCGCCTGCTGGGACAGCGGGACGTGACCTGCATCGTGGTGTCCCACCGCAGGGCAGCGCTGGAGCGGGCCGACCAGATCCTGCTCATGGACCGAGGCCGTCTGGTCGACCGGGGAACACTCACCGAGCTGTTGGCGCGCTCCGAGCTGATGCGGTCGCTGTGGGCAGAGGCGGGTGAAGCCGCCTGAATCCGCCCTCAGCCGGCGAAGGGGCGGACCGGGAGACCGGGCACCCCCGGGTCGAAGGCGAACAGGGCGCCGGCGAGCGGGTCGTCGCCCGGATCGAGGTTCTCCCGGGAGGTGGTGATGAAGAGCCGATCGAGCCCTGGACCGCCGAAAGTGCAGGCCGTGACCTGGCGGGCGGGGACCTCGACGATCTCGTCGAGCATGCCTTCGGCGGTATAGCGGTGGACCGCGCCTCCACCGAAGAGCGCCACCCACACCCCGCCCTGCTCATCGACGCAGAGACCGTCCGGCCCGCCGCGGTCTGAGGGGATGTCGACGAAGACACGCCGCCCGGTCAGCCCCGAATCGAAGTCGTAGTCGAAGATGGAGATCTGATGAGTCGGGGTGTCCACGTAGTAGGCGAGACGGCCGTCCCGGCTCCATTCGAGGCCGTTGGAGATGGTCACGCCTTCGAGCACGACCGACACGGCCCGGTCCGGGTCCAGCCGGTACAGACTCCCCGCTCCGGGACGCTGGTCGTAGGCCATCGATCCCGAGTAGAACCGGCCGTCCGGGTCGCAGCCGCCCTCGTTCATCCGCAACCCGTCACCGCCCCACACATCGCCGAGGCGGGTGAGAGCACCGTCGGCTCCCTCCATGGCGAAGCCGCGCTCGACCGCGATCACCGCCCCTCCGCCGAGACGCGGCCTCATCACGGCGGCGATGCGATCGACGTGTCTCCGGCTCACCGAGCCGTCCGCATCGAGAGAGAGGATGTCGCCGGCCAGCATGTCGACCCAGCGCAAACCTCCCCATGACGGCGACCACACCGGTCCCTCGCCGTGATAGGCGACCGGATCGGTGAGCTGCTCCGCCCGGGCCACGGCCTCCTAGCCCCCCAGCCGCTCGCCGAGGAACTCGATGGTCGATGCCCACGCCTTGTCGAAGGCATCCGGATCGAAGGTGTCGCCGTCCGGCTCGGCAAACCCGTGGCGGGTGCCCGGGTATGCGGAGACCTCGACATCGAGGTCCTCGAGACGCATCGTCGCCTCCATGAAGGCGGCCTCGTCGTCCGACACGTAGTCGTCCTCCTCGGCCAGATGGATCCGGTACGCCGCATTGGCCCCGGCGAAGTCGATCTGCTGGCTCCCGTAGAAGGAGATGGCCGCCCCGACCATGTCGGCGAGGCGGACCGACGCCCATAGTGCGAGCGAGCCGCCCATCCCGAAACCGACGATCCCGATCGGCCCGTCGGCGGACTTCGCGTGGAGCAGCTTGGCCGACGACAAGACCAGGGAAGCCAGCCGATTGGGGTCGGCCTTTCCCAGATGGTCCAGCGCCTCCTGCTGCGACCCGGGCAGCTCTCCGAAGTTGATGTCGGGGGCGAGCACGGTGAAGCCGCGGTCCGCCAGGTCGCCGCACAGGCTCTTGACCGCAGGAGTCAGGCCCCAGAACGAGTGGAGGACGAGGACTCCGGGCCCGGGGCCGGGGTCGCCGGAGATGAAGTAGGCGAGGTCGCGTACCACGGCAGGAACCTACCGGGCCTACGCTTCTATCCGATGACCTCGGCGGTCGCCCCTCTTCGATACGGCTCGTTTCGCACGCTCTGGGTGGCGTCCATGCTCTCGGCCTTCGGGACCTTCATCCAGGGCCTCTCCTCGTCCCAACTGATGTGGGACCTGACCTTGTCCAACGCCTGGGTGGGGATGATGGTGGCCTCCACCTCGCTGCCTCTTCTCTTCTTCGCTCTGGCGGCCGGCGCACTCGCCGACATGTTCGACCGGACCAAGCTGATGCTCCTGGCACAGGGGATCATGGGGGGCTCGGCGATGGCAATGGCGATATTCACCGGGATCGACGCCATCACGCCCGGCCTCCTGCTCGGCCTCGGCTTCATCCTGGGCATCGGTGTGGCGCTCAACCTCCCGACATGGCAGGCCCTGCTCCCCGAAATGGTCCCACGCGACCTGATCGCCTCGGCGGTGGCGCTCCAGTCAGCCGCGTTCAACGTGGCCAGGGCGATCGGGCCCGCCCTGGGAGGGTTGGTCTACGCCGCATTCGGCGCGGCCATCGGCTTCGGCGTCAACGCCCTCACCTACGGATTCGTCATCGCCGGCCTGCTCATGGTGAGGCACACCTTCGCCAAGCGCGACCGAGACCCCGCCTCACTGGGCACGGCGATCCTGCTCGGGATTCGCTACGCCAGATTCACCCCGTTGTTCCGGCGCCTTCTCCTCCTCGTGTCGTTGTTTGCGATCACCTCGTCGGTGGTGCAGTCGGTGCTGCCCGGGCACAACGTGGCGATAGGAGGAAACCCGACCACCCTCGGGATCCTGCTCGGTGCGATGGGCGCCGGTGCCCTGCTCGGCGCCGCGGTGCGACAGCGCTTCATCGAGCGCTTCGGGAGCAGGGCGCCGATGTGGACCATCACCCTCTTCGGGCTGGTGGGGATCGGGGTGGGCCTCGCCCCGAGCGTCGCGGTGGCGACCGGGTTCATGTTCCTCTCCGGGGCATTCTGGGTGCTCACCCTGACCAATCTCAATGCCACGGCACAGCTGATGGCGCCTGAGTGGATCAGGGGCAGGGCCATGTCGCTGTACAGCCTGTCCTTCCTCGGGATACTCCCCATCGGCTCGATCCTCTCCGGGGTCCTGGCCGATGCGGTGGGGACCGCAACCGCCATCGTCGCCCTGTGCAGCTCCTCGATCGTCCTCGGCGTCATGGTCCCCCGATTCGGGATCCCGAGCCTCGACCAGATCGAGTCGCCCGAGTTCACCCCGGGCCGGGTCGCCCCGCTCCATGAGGAGACGGTCGAAGGCGGGCCGGTCCTCATCCTCAACACGTGGACCATCGACCAGAACGACTTCGAGGAGTTCACCGCGGTGATGAGCATGGTCCGGCTGGTGCGACTCCGGACCGGCGCCTATCGCTGGCGGCTGCTGCGCAATGTGAGCGACCCGACCCGGCTCACCGAGCTTTTCGCGGTCGGATCATGGGAGGAGCACCTTGCCCAGCACCGGCGCATCGATGACGCATCTGCCGAGGTCATCGCCCGGGCCCGGGCATTCGACCGGGCCGAGGGCCCGGTGACCCGGCATCTGATCTCGATGGATGTCGAGAGCCCGCCCAACTTCGAGCAGCTGGTCATCACCCACGAGGAGATGCACCAGACCGACGGCTCGATCCCCAAGATGGCCGATCAGGCCGACGTCTGAGCCAGGTTCATCTCGCGGCGGAACTTCTTCCAGTCCGAGGCCTTGGTCGACCAGACGAGATCGGTCCCGATCTGGGCCAGACCGACGACGACCAGGGCCCAGACCACCCAGGCCGGGAGGTCTGCGGCCAGCGCCGCACCCAGGAAGACAAAGGGCACCGTCTTGGTGACGATGGCACCCGAGGCGTGCATCCACGCCCGGGAAGGCGCCGGTGCCCGCAGATAGGTGGCGTAGTCGAGCTTGACCCCCGGGGGCAGGGGAGGGCGCAACGGACCGATGAACCAGTGGGTGAACCGCATCCCCATCAGGCTGCCGACCACGAGATGACCCAGGCCGTGGGTGGTCACCAGCACGATCCCGAAGCCGGCCAGGAATACCAGCCCGGCCCCGGTCCCTTCGAGGTAGTAGGCCCGGGCCACCAGGGCGAGCCCGATCAGGGTGGCTCCGATCATCAGCACATTCCCGAGCCAGAGCGGCACCGCCACCAGCGCCCAGGTCTTGAACGAGGCGCGGTCGATGCGTGCGATCCGGTCGGCATGGGCCTCGACCAGGGTCTGGTCCCGCTTCACTGTGGCGACCGCCTTCCAGAAGCCGGTCGGCGCCAGGGGCGAGCCGGCCGCGACCGCCTTCTCTGCAGCGTCCAGAATGGCCTCGACCCGGGCCCGGTCCATGCGCCCAATATAGGTACGGTGCGAAGGTGCAACCGGCGCATCCCGCCCGGTGTTCTCACTCACGATGGACGACCTGACCGCCAAGCTGGCCGCAGACCTGGAAGCGGGGTTCCCCTCGCTGGTCGAGAGCGCCGGTCCCGGTCTCTACTGGGGTCTCCGACGCCTCTGTAGCGACCATCAGGAGGCGGAGGACCTGACCCAGGAGACCTTCATCCGCGCCTATCGGGCTCTGAGCGGGTTCGACCGGACCAGGTTCGAGGAACTCAGGCTCTCTCCTTGGCTGTGGACGATCGCGCTCAATCTGGGACGCAACCACCTCCGCAACCGGTCGAGGAGGCCGACCTTCGTCGAGATCGACGACCACGGCCGAAACGACGTGGAACCGCCCGACACCGCGGCCTGGGACGCCCGGTTCGCGGGACTGCCGACCAATCAGCGGAGGGCGGTGGTGCTCAGACACGTGGTCGGGATGGGGATCGCCGAGATCGCAGAGGCCACCGGGCGCCCCGAAGGGACGGTCAAAGCGGACATCCATCGCGGTCTGGAACGATTGAGAAAGGTGATGGAGCAGGAGAGATGAGCATCGAGAACCGACTTGCACGACTGGTGAGCGGACTTCCGGACGGGATCAGCGAGGGAGTGGCCCTGGGCACCGGTCTCGCCGACGGGTACGACCTGTACACGTCTCCGCTGGGCGAGGTGGTGGTCACGTTCAACATCGAAGGAGTGTCCTCGGTGGATCTGGCCAGCGCCGGATTCGAGGATCGGTTCGCCGAGCGCCATGGGAGACGACTGTTCCGCGCCGAGCCACCGAGCGCCTGGGGCAAGCACATCCCCGAGGCCGTGGAGGCCGGGACCCCGGGCCGGCTCCCGGTTGACCTCAGGGCGAGGACACCATTCCAGGCGCGGGTTCTCCGGATCGCCGCCACCATCCCCAAGGGGGAGGTACGGCCCTACGGCTGGCTG
>DASUSU010000383.1:0-9237 GCA_036374915.1 Acidimicrobiia bacterium
CCGGTGAGGAACCAGATCTCGAAGTTGTCCAGCGGGATCACGCCGGCACCTTCTCCTGGCTGCGGGCCCGATGCTGCGCCGAGCGAAGCCGCCGCATCGGCGAGTCGGGCGCCGACATCGAATCGTGGAGCTCGCGGAATATGCCGAATAGCTCGTCATAGGCAGGCCTCGCCGACTCGTCCGGCAGATACTCCTCGTCGCCGAGCCGTGCCATTCGCTGCGACGCCTCGACGATCGAGTCGTAGCCGCCGAGCTCCGGCCCCGCCGCCACCGCGGCGAACATCGCCGAGCCCAGAGCCGGGGTCTGGCGGGAGGCGGCCACTCTCACCGGCAGACCCGTGATGTCGGCGGACAGCTGCATGAGCAGACGGTTCTGGAAGGGGAGGCCGCCGCACACCACCATCTCATCCACGCCGATCCCTGCCCCTTCCAGTGTCTCGATGATGACCCGGGTGCCGTACACGGAGGCCTCGAGGAGGGACCGGTAGATCTCGGCCGGGCCGGTGGCCAGGTTCGCCCCCAGGAGAAGGCCGGTCAGCTCGGCGTCGACGAGAACGGACCGGTTCCCGTTCCACCAGTCGAGGGCGACGAGACCCGACTCACCCGGCCCGAGCAGGCCCGCCTCGCTCTCCAACTCCGCATGGAGCTCGCCGGAGGAGCCACCATCGCCGGAGAGAAGCCCGGTGAACCAGGCGAACATGTCGCCGACCGCGGCCTGACCGGCCTCGTAGCCGAACAGACCGGGTATCACCCCGTCTTCGACGACACCGCAGAAACCGGGCACGACCCGGTCGACGTCGGCAAGGGCGAGGTGACATGTGCTCGTCCCCATCACCGCAACCAGGGAGCCGGGGGCGACGACGGTCGCCGCCGGGACCGAGACGTGGGCATCGACGTTGGCCACGGCGACCGGCGTCCCCGGCGCCAGTCCGGTCAACTCGGCGGACCGGCCGGTGATGACCCCGGCCCGATCCCCCGGGGTGGAGATGACCCGGGACATCTTCTCGTCGACCACGTCGGCAAACCGGGCGTCGAGGGCGGCGAAGTACGACCGGTCCGGGAATCCGTCTCTCTTCGACCAGAGCGCCTTGTACCCCGCGGTGCAACTGTTGCGGGTCTCCACCCCGGTCAGCTGCCAGACGATCCAATCGGCGGCCTCGATGAGTCGGTCCGCCCTGGCGTAGACCGCCGGCGCCTCGTCGAGGATCTGCAGGGCCTTGGCGAAGAACCACTCCGAAGACGTCCGCCGGCCGTAGCGGTCGAGCCAACCCTCCCCCCGTTGCTCGGCGGTCCGGTTGATCAGATCCGCCTCGGGCTGGGCGGCGTGGTGCTTCCACAGCTTCACCCAGGAGTGGGGGTCGGGGCGCAGGTCGGGGAGACGGCAGAGCGGGGTCCCGTCGGAGGTGACCGGCAGCATGGTGCAGGCGGTGAAGTCGATCCCGATCCCGATCACGTGGGAAGGGTCGATCCGGCTCTGGTCGAGGACGGCGCGCACCGTGACCCCCAGTGCCGCGAGATAGTCGTCGGGGTCTTGCAGCGCCCAGTCGAGGGGCAGGGCCTCGCCGGTATCGGGAAGCCGCTGGTCGATCACGCCGGAGGGGTAGCGATGCACCGCGGTGGCCAGCTCCTCGCCAGTCTCCACGTCGACCAGGACCGCACGGGCCGACTCCGTCCCGAAGTCGACCCCGACCGTTGCCTTGGCGGTGCCGCTCATGGCTGCCCGTAGTACGCCATGGGACCGTGCTTGCGGCCGAAGTGCCGGTCGAGGAGGTGGTCCTCGATGGCGGGCTGGTCGGAGCGAATGGCCAGCGTGTGGCTGGCCAGCTCGGCGACCAACTCGATGGCCGCTGCCATCTCCACTGCCGCGGTCGCATCCTCTCCCCAGGCAAAGGGACCGTGCGACGCCACCAGCGCGCCGGGGGACTCGTCGGGGCGTAGGCCGCCCGGCTGGAACATCTCGACGATCACCCGCCCGGTGTTGGCCTCGTAGTCACCCGCCACCTCCTCGGCGCTGAGGGGGCGGGTGACAGGGACCGGGCCCCGGAAGTGGTCGGCATGGGTGGTGCCGAGACACGGTATCGCGAGCCGTGCCTGGGCCCACGCGGTGGCATGGATGGAATGGGTGTGGACGACGCCGCCCGCGGTGTCGATGCCGTTGTAGATCGCCAGATGGGTCGGCGTGTCCGAAGAAGGGCGGTTGTCCCCCCACACCACCTCACCGTCGTCGAGCGAGATCACGACGATGTCGTCTCCGCTCACCTGACGGCATGGGATGCCGCTCGGCTTGATCGCGAACACGCCTGCGGCGCGGTCCACCTGACTGGCGTTGCCGAAGGCATGCACCACCAGGCCGGCGTCTGCGATCGCGTTGTTGGCCAGCGCCACCGCCCCGCGCAGCTCGGAGTGGCCCCCGTTCATGCCCCGGACGCCTCCCCGGTGGACTTCCGCACCACCAGGGTGGGCGTGGCCACGAAATTGGCCACCCCGCCATCGGCGTCGGTCTCCGCCTCGTCCATGGCCAGCCGGGCCGCAATCGAGGTCATCTCGGCCACCGGCATGTGGATCGTGGTCAGGGAGGGAACGGTGTAGCTCGCCATCGGTATGTCGTCGAACCCGACCACGGAGAGACCTCCGGGCACCTCGATCCCGAGCTCGGCGGCGGAATGCAGCACACCGATTGCGAGATGGTCGGTCGAGCAGACGACCGCGGTGGGCGGCACCTCCAGGCCTATGAGGGCATGGAGGGCGGCCTCGCCCCCGGCGGGGTCATTGCTGACTTCCTGCACGTACCCTTCCGGGGCCTCCAGCCCCTTCTCGGCGAGACGGTCGAGGTAGGCGGTGCGTCGCTCTCGGATGTCTCCCAGGGGACGGCCCCCGATGAAGGCGATGTGACGATGGCCCAGATCGATCAGGTGATCGAGCCCTGCCACCATCCCCTCCCGGTTGTCGATGTTGACCGTCGAGACCCCGTCGAGCTCGGTCCCGTGCCAGAGGGCGATGATCGGGGTCTGCGATGCGCGCAGATCCTCGAGGAACTTCGGCTCGTCCCTCATGTCACCGAGCAGGAGGATCGCATCACAGTGACGGGTCTCGAGTACCGCCTTGAGTGCGATTGCCTCGTCCGCCTTGCTGTGGGCGCTGCCCAACACCACGTTGTATCCGCGGGCCAACGCCTCGGTGGAAAGAGCCTCGATCGCCATCGCGAAGAACGGATCGGTGATCTCCCGCACGATGACCCCGAGCAACATGGTGCGGGCGCCGCGCAAGCCGCGGGCGAGGGGATTCGGTCGATACCCGAGACGTCTCGCCACTTCTTGAACCCGCTCCCTGGTCTCGGCGGCGATCGGGACCGAGGTGGGGGTGTCGTTGAGCACCCGGGAAACAGTGGATTGGGAGACACCGGCTGCCCGGGCGATGTCCTGCATCGTCACCGGGCGCGTCGGCTGGCGTGACGCGGTCATCTGGACCGCCCTCTCGACCCGGACATACTCGACCTTCCCTTCATCGCGGCATTCCGATGCGCGACTTCCGATGCGCGTGCCGCCAAGCTACCTCCCGGCGTGAGCGGCGGGGCGCCCGACGCCGACTGGGTACGAATGTCAGCATAGCGTTGCCTGCATAGGTTATCGAGCGCTGGGAACATGGACTATTCCGCTTCCGGCTCGGGAAGGACCATCACCTTGAGCCCGCTCCGCTCCACCAGGGTCGAGAACGCCTGATCGCCGGCAGCCAGGGGATAGCGATGGCTCACCAGGGCATCGAGGTCGACCTTTCCCTCGCCGGCGAGGAGGGCCGCTCTCCCCAGGTCTTCGGGGAGCATTCGGCGACACATGGCGAGGGTCAGCTCCTTGCGCCGTGCCGTGGAGGCGACGAAACGGCTCCGATCATCCGACGGTATACCGGCCAGCACCACCCGGCCCCCGGGCCGCGCCGCCGCCAGGGCGCTGCCCAGCGCCATGTCGTTGCCTGCCGTCTCGACTACCAGACCAGCTCCGCCGTCGACCAGTGCCGTCAGGGCCTCCAGCTCCTCGTCGTCCTCGGTGGCGGCGACCGCGTGGCTGGCCCCCATCTCCAGGGCGGCTCGGAGGCGATGAGAGAGCCGGTCGGTTGCCACGATCGGCCCCACTCCCCGGGCCCGCAGGGCGGAGACCACCAGCAGGCCGATCGGACCGGCTCCGATCACGACCACCTGCTCGTCCCGCTCGGGGCGACCGAGGTCGATGGCGTGAAGGGCGACACCCAGCGGCTCGAGGAGGGCCCCTGCCTCGACCGAGACGTGGTCGGGAATCGGGACCAGACAGCGCTCCGGCCACACCAGGTGACCGCGCAGCCCGCCGTCTGTGCGACCGTGACCGGCGAAACGAAGGTCGGCGCAGAGATTGGATCGGCCGGAAAGGCAGAACGGGCAGGCCCGACAGGGGATCGAGGGATCGACCGCCACCCGCTCGCCGCGGCGCGGCCCGGACTCGATGACGCCGCTCAACTCGTGACCCAGGATCAGCCCTTCGCCGAGCACGGCGTCGCCGATCTCCCCCTCCTCGAACCAGTGGGCGTCGGAGCCGCACAGGCCGACGGCGAGCACCCGGATCAGCACCTCGTCGTCGGCGGGCGGCGGCACCGGCACACGGACCTGGTCGAGGCGACCGACACCGGTGAGACGCAGGGCAGGGGTGGACGTCGGCTTCATCGAGTCGAGAGGGTGCGGGCGTGCGATCAGGCGGCCGAGTCCACGGCCGGCCTGACCACACCGATCAGCGTCTCCATGGTCTCCTCATCGTATGGCGCCGGCATCTCGGCGAGCAGGGTGCGAAAGCCGATCTGGCGATAGCCGAGCAGCCGCTCGGTGATCTCACCGGCGGTGCCGACCCAGAAGGTGTGATCGTCTGCGATCGAAGACATCGGAGTTCGATTGCGCTCCATCAGGTCGTCGAGGACACGCCGGGCCGCGCTCTCCGACTCCCTGATCACGATCTTGGCCCCGACCGTGCGCTCGATCTCCACGTGATTCCGCCCCACCTCGTCGCAGTGCCGGCGCAGCACCGCGTCCTTCCGGGCCAGGGTTTCCGGGGTGCCGAAGGCGTTCCATTGGTCTGCGTACCGGGCCACCGTCCGCAAGGTCTTCTTCTCCCCCGAGCCTCCGATCATGATCGGCATGTGTTGTCGGACCGGGAGAGGGTCGAGCCGGAGCTCGCGGAAGCGGTACCTGCCCTCGCCACCGCTGGTCACCGTCTCGCCGTCGAGGAGGGAGCGGATCGCCGCGGTGGCTTCGTCCATCCAGTCGAGACGCTGCCCGAATCCGGTGCCGAAGTCGATGCCGAAAGCGGTGTGCTCGGGGCCGAACCAGGCTCCGCCGAGACCGAGGATGGCGCGCCCCCCGCTGATGTGGTCGATGGTCACCATCGACTTGGCCACGATCCCGGGGTTGCGAAATGTGTTTGCCCCCACCAGCAGCCCGATCTCGGCCTGCTCGGTGCCCATGGCCAGCCCGGCCAGGGCGGTGTAGCCCTCGACGATCGGTTGGTGCGGCTCGCCGAAGATGGCGTAGAGATGATCCCATGTCCAGATCGAGTCGTAACCCAAGCGATCGGCCCGCCTCGCCGCGGTGAGAAACCCCTCCCAGTCCGTGGCCTGGCTCCAGAGCACGGCACCGATCTTCATCTGCGACATACGGCCTCTCTTCTCGTCCCGTGGGTCGACACCGGAAACGGCGCCAAAAAACGAATGTAGCATACGAATTCATGACCGATTCGAGGACTCTGTGAACATCGTCGTCACCGGCGGCAGCGGCAAGACCGGGCGATGGGTGGTCGACGACCTGCGCCGGCAAGGTCACCAGGTGCTCAACGTCGACAGCGTCCACGACGGGAGCGAGCACGGTCTGTGCGCGGTCGCCGACCTGACCGACCCGGGCCAGGCCCTGGAGCTGATCGCCGGGGCGGAGGCCGTGGTCCACCTGGCGGCGATACCGGCGCCCGGGATCCGCTCCGCGGCGGAGACCTTCCGGATCAACACCCTCTCCACCTACAACGTGTTCGCCGCGGCGGAGAGCACCGGGGTGGGCCGGGTGGTGTGGGCCTCGAGCGAGACCGTGCTCGGGCTGCCCTTCGACACACCTCCGCTGTTCGCCCCAATCGACGAGACCATCGAACCGAGACCGGAGAGCTCCTACGCCCTGTCCAAGCTGGTCGGCGAGGACATGGCGGCCCAGTTCCATCGTCGCAGCGGGATCCCCTTCCTCGGGCTCCGCTTCTCCAACATCATGGAGCCGGACGACTACCAGGCGTTCCCCGGGTACTGGGACGATCCTGCGCTGCGCAAGTGGAATCTCTGGGGCTATGTCGACGTGCGCGATGTGGCCCGGTCGATCCGCCTCGGGCTGGAGCAGGACTTCGGGGGCGCCGAGGTGTGCATCGTGGCCGCGGCCGACACGGTGATGACCCGCCCGTCGGCCGAGCTGATGGCCGAGGTCTTCCCCGATGTCCCCCTGCGTCGCCCGGTGGAGGGGCGGGAGACGCTCCTCGCCATCGACCGTGCCCGTCGATTGCTCGGCTACGAGCCCGAGCACAGTTGGCAGGACCACGTCTCATGACCACGCGGTTCGACGGTCGCCCCGTGGTGCCAGGCTCGGGACGGCTCCGCCCCCTGGGTCTGGCCGAGGTGGAGATAACCGGGGGATTCTGGGCCGAGCGCCAGGAGGTGAACTCGACCGCCACCATCGCCCACTGCCACGACTGGATGGAGCGTCTCGGCTGGGTGGGCAATTTTCGCGCCGCGGTGGAGGGGCGGCTGCCCCAGGACCGGCAAGGCGTGGTGTTCACCGACTCCGACGTGTACAAGCTGATGGAGGCGGCCGCCTGGGAGGCAGGTCGGTCCGGTTCCGCCGACGCCGAGGGCCGATTCACCGCCCTGACCGAGGTGATCGCCCCGGTGCAGGAAGTCGACGGCTATCTCAACACGGTGTTCGGACGCCCCGGTCAGCCGCCGCGGTACAGCGACCTGGAGTGGGGCCACGAGCTGTACTGCTACGGCCACATGCTCCAGGCTGCCTTGGCCCGGGCCCGCACCGGAAACGACGACCTCTTCGTCGAGGTGGCGAGACGGGCGGCCGACCACGTCTGCGAGACGTTCGGCGCCGGTGGCATAGAGCGGGTCGGGGGACACCCCGAGATCGAGCTCGGGCTGGTCGAACTGGCCCGGCTCACCGGTGAGGAGCGCTATCTGAATCAGGCCTCGGTCTTCCTGGAGCGCCGCGGCCACCAGACCCTCGCCGACATCCACTGGGGTCGCTCCTATTTCCAGGACGACGTGCCGATCCGGGACCAGAGCGCCTTCACCGGTCATGCGGTCCGGGCGCTCTACCTGGCCGCGGCGGCGGTCGACGTCGCGGTCGAGACCGGGGACGAAGACCTGCTCGAGGCGATCATCGGGCAGTGGGAGAGAACGGTGGCCCGGCGCACCTACCTGACCGGGGGAATGGGCTCGCACCACGATGGTGAGAAGTTCGGCGAGGACTTCGTCCTCCCTCCCGACCGCGCCTACTCCGAGACCTGCGCCGGAATCGCCTCGGTGATGCTCTCCTGGCGTCTGCTCCTCGCCACCGGCGAGTCGAGGTATGCCGATCTCGCCGAGCGCACCCTGTTCAACGTCGTCGCCACATCTCCCGCCCCCGACGGTCGCGCCTTCTTCTATGCCAACCCGCTGCATCAGCGGGTGCCCGGTGTGATCCCGGCGCCCGACTTCGTGAGCAATCGGGCCGCCTCCAGCCTGCGCGAGCCGTGGTTTGCCGTCTCCTGCTGCCCGACCAACGTCGCCCGAACCTTCGCCTCACTGGCCGCGTACCTCGCCACCGTTGACCGGGCCGGGCTCCAACTCCATCAGTACGCCGACAGCCGGATCTCCGCCACGCTCGACGACGGACGGCGACTCGGGATCGAGGTGAAGACCGGCTACCCCCACGACGGCGTCGTCTCGGTGACGGTGACCGAATCGGACGACGCCCCCTGGGAGCTCGCACTCAGGGTGCCGGAATGGGCAACCGGGGCGTGGCTCACCGAGCGCGGCGAGCGACGCTCGGTCCTCCCGGGGATGATCTCGGTGCGTCGGCCGTTCACCGTCGGGGAACTGGTCGAGTTGGAGCTTCCCATCTCCCCGAGATGGACCAGCCCCGATCCGCGCATCGACGCCGTTCGAGGTTGTGTCGCCGTCGAGAAGGGGCCTCTGGTGATGTGCGTCGAGTCGATCGACCTCCCCGAGGGGGGTGACCTCGACTCGATCCGACTCGATCCGGGCCGAGAGCTCGAGGAGCGGGACGGTCGAACAGTGGCTCCGGGACGTCTGGTCGACATCGAGGAAAGAGAGTGGCCCTACGCCGCCCCGGCATACGACTCCGACTCCGGGCACGAGGTCGCAGTCCCGCTCTTCGCCTATCAGCAGTGGGCGAACCGAGGGCCGTCCACGATGAGAGTCTGGGTCCCGACCGTCGAACCGATCTAGCCGAGCTCCTCGGCCCATTCGGCGATGAGGGCGCCCGATGCGCCCGCCGAGTAGATCTCGTGATGGTCCGCCCCGGCCACGATCTCCACGGTGACGGGGTGGCCGCCCTCCTCCAGGGCCGCCGCGAACTCGGTGGTGAACCAGGTCGGCACCAGGTCGTCGGCGTCGCCGTGGATGAGCAGGACCGGCACCTCAGGTCGCAGACCGGCCCGGAGCACGGGGTTGCCCGACTCCCAGAGAGCCGGGTCGGCTTCCGGGCTCACCCCGAAGAGACGTCGCGCGATGTCCGACATGATGGCAACGTCGTAGGTCCCGGCCATGCCAACCAGGGCGTCGGGGACCACGACCGGGTGGGGACACGCCGGCGAGTAGTCAGAAGTGGCGAGGACGGCAAGCGCGGCGAGATGAGCTCCAGTTGAGTGCCCGAGCACTATCACCGGGCCCGGCTCGACGTCTTCGGACCGGGCGGTGTTGACGACGAAGGCGACCGCACAGAGAACGTCCTCGACCGGGACCGGGTAGAGGACGTCATCCTGACCTGCTCGCACCTCGACGGTCGCGGTGTAGATGCCGGAGCCGGCGAGCTCTCGGGCCAGACCGTCGAGCCCGGCCGGATCCGCCGTCTCCCATCCCCCACCCGGGACCATCACGAGCAACGCCGTCCGGCCGCCGTCGCGACTCGAATATAAGCGGGCCTCGAGCCCGGGCAGGTACTCGCCGACCGACCCGCCGGTGACGCTTGGC
>DASUSU010000384.1:0-4178 GCA_036374915.1 Acidimicrobiia bacterium
GGTGAAGCGGGACGCCGTTCGCTATCTGTTCCGGGTCGAGCTCGCCCAGCCCAAGACCGAGCCGAAGCGGGTCGAGGCCAACCCGACCGGCGCCAGGCCGGCCCAGCCCGCGGTCTCGGACAAGGTCGGGCGCAACGACCCATGCCCCTGCGGAAGCGGCAAGAAGTACAAACGCTGCCATGGCGCGGCGTAGCCGCCCCCTGACCGTGATACCCGTACCGGGTGCCAGGTACTAGGCCTAGGACGCAAGATGTCGCTCGAAATCACCGATCCGAAGACGACTCTGGCCGAGTTACGGCAACGGCTGGTCGAGGCACGCGGCTTTCTCGATCTCGAGGCAAAGGAGCGAGAGCTGACCGCTCTCAGGGAGCGAGCCTCCGCACCCGATCTGTGGGACGACCAGGACGAGGCGCGCATGGTCAGCCAGCGGCTCGCCCGCTATGAGGGGCTGTTCGACATGGTCTCCACCCTGACCGCCAAGATCGACGATGCCGAAGTCCTGCTCGAGCTGGCCGACGAGGCCGAGGACGCCGCCGCCCGCACCGAGGCCCTGGCCGAGCTCGACGACGTCTCCACTCGACTCGACGCCCTCGAGCTGGAGTCCCTGTTCTACGACGAGTACGACGAGGCCGACGCCATCCTCAGCGTCCACGCCGGAGCGGGGGGAGTGGACGCCCAGGACTGGGCGGAGATGATGGCCCGCATGTACCAGCGTTTCCTCAGCGACGCCGGGTTCACCTATACGGTCGAGGAGGTGACCGAGGGCGAGGAGGCGGGGATCAAGTCGGCCACGTTCACGGTCAAGGGCGACCGCGCCTATGGGACTCTCGAGTCGGAGCGCGGTGTGCACCGCCTGGTCCGGATCAGCCCATTCGACTCCAATGCCCGGCGTCAGACCTCGTTCGCCGGGGTCGACGTCGTCCCCTATCTGGGTGAGCAGGCCAAGGTGGAGATCGACGAGGACGACCTTCGTATCGACACCTATCGCTCCCAGGGAGCGGGGGGCCAGCACGTGAACACGACCGACTCGGCGGTGCGGATCACCCATCTCCCCACCGGGCTGGTGGTCCAGTGCCAGAACGAGCGGTCCCAGCTCCAGAACAAGGCCAAGGCGATGGCCATCCTCCAATCCCGTCTCGCCGAACGGGCCCGCCAGGAGCGGCTGGCCCATCTCGACGAGATACGGGGCGAGCAGGGGGAGGCGGCCTGGGGCCGTCAGATCCGTTCCTACGTCCTCCAGCCGTACCAGATGGTCAAGGACCTGCGCACCGACTACGAGGTGGGGAACGTCTCGGCCGTCCTCGACGGCGATCTGATGGGGTTCGTCGAGGCCTACCTCAGGTGGAGGAGGGCCACCCACGAAGCGGGAACGGATTCCGCGTAAGCCGTTCCGGGGCGTTACCGTCGCCAGGTCCGCAGTTGAGCCAGTGAAGCCTGCGACACTCCATTTGTCCCCATGATTCGCCTCGAACATGTAACCAAGGTCTACGAGGGTGGAACGGTCGCCGCCCACGACGTATCGCTCGACATCCAAAAGGGCGAGTTCGTCTTCCTCGTCGGGCCGTCGGGATCGGGCAAGTCCACCTTGATCCGACTCATGCTGAGAGACGAGGGTGTAACCCGGGGCAAGATCTGGGTGGCGGGCAAGGACATCACCACCCTGCCCAAGTGGAAGATCCCGTATTTGCGACGTTCGGTGGGGACCGTCTTCCAGGACTACAAGCTGCTCCCCAACAAGACCGTGGCCGAGAACGTCTCGTTCGCACTCGAGGTCCTGGGACGGCCCCGTTCGGTGATCGGTCCCCAGGTGGACCAGGTGCTCGATCTGGTCGGGCTCGCCGACAAGGGGGGCCGCTATCCCCGACAGCTGTCGGGCGGGGAGCAACAGCGGGTGTCGGTGGCCCGCGCCTTCGTCAACCGACCCCCGATCATGCTCTGCGACGAGCCGACCGGGAACCTCGATCCCAAGACCTCGGTGGGGATCATGAAGCTCCTCGACCGGATCAACCGGACCGGGACCACGATCGTCATGGCCACCCACGACTTCGCCATCGTCGACGCCATGCAACGACGGGTGGTCGCCCTCGAGAAAGGGCTGGTCACCCGGGACGAGCACTCCGGCCGATACGAGCAGGGCGACTCGTGAGCCGGTTCTTCTTCCTCCTGCGCGAGGCGCTGGTCAACCTGAAGCGGAACTTCCTGGTGGTGGCGGGGGCCATCCTCGCCGTGTTCATCTCCCTCAGCCTCGCATTCGGCGCCCTCGTCGTGAACGAGATCCTCCGTCTCAACACACTGGCCTGGCAGGAGGGGGTGCACGTGATCGCCTTCCTCAAGGACGAGGGGACCAGCGGGGTCCCGGTCGGGGCGCATCAGACGCTGCTGCAGGAGGTGCTCACCTGGGAGGAGGTGAAGCAGCCGGACGGTGCGTTCTACGTGGACAAGAGCCAGGCCTGGGTCGAGTACCAGGAGATCTTCGCCGGTCAGGAGGAGCTGCTCGCGATCAACCCCACAATCCTCCCCGCCTCGATCCGAATCGAGCTCGTGGCCATCGAGCTGCACCAGTCGGTCAAGTTCAAGCTGGAGCAGCAGCAACAGGTGGTCCGCCGGGTCGACACCGCCGCCGAGCAAATCGAGCAGCTGCAGAACCTGTCCAGCGTCCTCAACGTGCTCGGGATCGGGATGGCGGTGGTCCTGGGCCTGTCCGCCGTGGTGTTGATCGCCAACACGATCCGTCTCGCCATCTACGCCAGGCGTGACGAGGTCGAGATCATGAAGCTGGTCGGCGCGTCCAACTGGTACATCAGGATCCCATTCCTCCTCGAAGGTCTGATCGAGGGGGTGGTTGGCGCCGCCCTGGCTGTGTTCACCGTGTGGCTGGGGGCGACACGTCTCGCCCGGGCCAGCGAGGGCTTCGCCTTGTTCCGCCTCGACGTGAGCTCCGACTTCTTCTTCCGCTGGGGGCTCCTCTTCGTCCTGTTCGGGGCCGCGGCCGGAGTCATCGGGTCTCTCCTCGGTCTGAGCCGCTATCTGCGGGAGGCGGACGGCACCGGCGAGGACGTCCCGACCGGAGCGGTGTGATGCCTCGCTCGGGTGATCCCGAGCGGGTCAAGGTGGTGGCGAGCAATCGCCGTGCCCGACGCAACTACACCGTCGTCGAGACGATGGAGGCCGGTCTTGCCCTGCTCGGGTCGGAGGTCAAGTCGCTGCGAGAGGGCCGAATGGACCTGAAGGACTCCTACGCCGTGGTGAAAGGCGGCGAGGCTTTCCTGGTCGGGGCCTACATCGCCCCCTACGAGTTCGCCCGTGACGGTGGCCACGAGTCGGAACGGGAGCGGAAACTGCTCCTCCATCGTCGTGAGATCGACCGGATCGGGGGCCAGATCGCGGAGAAGGGCCTGACCCTGGTGCCGCTCCAGGTCTACTTCAAGGAGGGCAGGGCCAAGGTCGAGTTGGGTCTGGCCAAAGGCAAGACCACCTACGACAAACGCGAATCCATCAAGGAGCGAGACCACGACCGGGAGATGGAGCGAGCCGCGTCGAGGGCGCGAAAAACGCGTTCCTAATGCAGGGCGTCACGTATCCGTGACGTCCTGCATCGAGAATACGGGATGAGACAGGCCGCCAGAGCCGTTAGCCTATGGGGACAACCCGCACATGGGGGTGAAACGGTTTCGACGTTGAGTGTTGAGGCGTTGGAAGCGAGCCGGGGTCTCCGGGGCCCCGTCAACAAACCGGAAAAACCAATAAGTGCCGAAGACAACTTCGCACTGGCTGCCTAAATAAGCAGCCCGTCCGCCCGACCGACTCCCGCACGGTAGGGACCGGGCGCCGCAAAGCGGGACGCTCCCCACGGGGTTTCGGGACCGTGGGGTCAAGCCAACTCCGGATAGGCGCAGAGAAACTCGTCGTCAGAGTCTCTGTGGCCGAAGCTCGCTGACGACTGCGCTCGGAGATGCCTTCGCCGAGGGCTCGACGGACCGGGGTTCGACTCCCCGCACCTCCACCCGCGCCTGCGTCGAGTCAACTACTCAGCCCACCGACTGGTCGATCCAGTCGAGATAGGGCCGGCTCGCCTCGGAGATGCCGATCATCAGCACCGGCGGCACCTCATAGGAGTGCAGGTCGTCCACGAGGGCCCTGATCGGCTGGAATCGGTCGCACCTCGTCTTGACGATGAG
>DASUSU010000385.1:0-5815 GCA_036374915.1 Acidimicrobiia bacterium
TCCCCGCTCGCCTCCGCCACCGAGGCGCCCGGGCGTGGCTTCCACTGGGGCATGGCCACCTTCCATCCCACCCTTCCCCGCGGGGCGCGGGTCGAGGTGGGGGATCGCGGCACCCTGGAGCAGATCCTGGTCGGCCCCGCCCACGAGAACGACGGGAAGCTGAACCTGTTCGGAGCGCTTCAGGTCTCGATGGCCACCACCGGCTTCTCCGACGTCAAGGAGTTCCAGAAGGCCGAGGTGATGATCGCACCTTCCCTCCAGACCGAGGGCAAATCCCTGCAGCGGAGCCAACGAGTAGGGATGGGATGACCACGAACGACGCACGAGAACCGACGGTTCTCGTGCTCGACTTTGGCGCCCAGTACGCCCAGCTCATCGCCCGTCGCGTCCGTGAGGCCCACGTCCACTCCGAGATCGTCTCCCGTGACACCACCCCGGACCAGATCCGAGCTCACAACGCGATCGGCCTGATCCTCTCCGGAGGCCCGGCATCGGTCTACGCAGAGGATGCCTACCGGATGGACCCGGCCATCCTGGAGATGGGTATCCCGGTCCTGGGGATCTGTTACGGCCATCAGCTCCTTGCCGAGCTGGCCGGGGGCACCGTGTCCAACACCGGGAGCGCCGAGTACGGCAACACCAGTCTGTCGTTGACCAACGACTCGGTTCTGCTCAAAGACCTGCCCGCGGAACAGCAGGTCTGGATGTCGCATCAGGATCAGGTCACCGAGACCCCGGACGGGTTCGTCACCGTGGCCACCTCGGAAGGTGCTCGGGTGGCGGCGATGGAGGACCGGGAGCGGGGGCTGTACGGCGTCCAGTTCCACCCCGAAGTGGCGCACACCCCGAGGGGCGAGGAGATCCTGAAGCGGTTCCTCTACGACGTGTGCGACGCCGCGCCCACCTGGACCTCGCACTCGATCATCGAGACCCAGGTCGCATCGATTCGGGCCCAGGTCGGCGAGGGTCGGGTCATCTGCGGGCTGTCCGGCGGCGTCGACTCCGCGGTCGCCGCCGCCCTGGTGCACCGGGCGGTGGGGGATCGGCTCACCTGCATATTCGTCGACCACGGTCTGCTCCGCGCCGGCGAGGCGGAACAGGTCGAGGACACGTTTCGCTCCCACTTCGAGGTCGACTTCGTCCATGTCAAGGCCGAGGACCGCTTCCTCGAGCTGCTCGACGGTGTCACCGATCCCGAGGAGAAGCGGAAGATCATCGGGGAGACGTTCATCCGTGTCTTCGAGGAGGCGGCGATCTCGGTGGGCGATGCCGAGTACCTGGTCCAGGGAACGCTCTACCCCGACGTGATCGAGTCCGGATCGGCCAGCGCGGCCACGATCAAGACCCATCACAACGTCGGAGGCCTGCCCGAGGAGATGAACTTCGCCCTCGTCGAACCGTTGCGCGACCTGTTCAAGGACGAGGTGCGGGCGATCGGGGAGGAGCTCGGGCTCCCCGAGGAGATCGTCTGGCGCCAGCCGTTCCCCGGCCCCGGCCTGGCGGTCCGTGTGATCGGCGAGGTCACCAGGGAGCGATTGGAGTTGTTGCGGCAGGCCGACCTGATCGTGACCGAGGAGATCAGGCGAGCCGGTCTCTACCGCGAGATATGGCAGGCCTTCGCCGTGCTCCCCGCGGTGAGGACGGTCGGGGTGCAGGGAGACCTGCGCACCTACGCCTACCCGCTGGTGGTGCGGGCGGTGACCTCGGAGGACGCGATGACCGCCGACTGGGCCCGGCTCCCTTACGACCTGCTCGAGCGGATCTCGAGCCGGGTCATCAACGAGGTGCCCGGGATCAACCGGGTCGCCTACGACATCTCGAGCAAGCCGCCGGCGACCATCGAGTGGGAGTGAACCGAGGGTCACAGTGTCCGATTTGGTCGACCGGGCCCATTCAGGACGCTTGACTCCCTGCCGATAATCTCAGATCAGGCTAGGGAGCGATTCTCGGTGGATCTGAACACGCCCGAGTTGACTCGGATATTCCGCGACGAGCTGGAAGAGCGCTCCGGCAATCTGGTCGCGGGCGCCGTGGCTCTTCGCCAACGCCGGCTCGACGCCGCCGAGATCGAGGACCTGGCCCGTGACGCCCACACCATCAAAGGCTCTGCCGGTCTGCTCGGCTTCGACGAGATCAGAGAGGTCGCCTCCCGTCTCGAGCACCTGTGGAACCAGATTGGCGAGGGCTACTCCCCGCCCAGCGACGTGATGGTCGCCATGGAGGCGAGCGCCGGGCGTCTTCTCTCCTCCCTCGACCTGGGCGACGCCGAGCTCGCCATCATCGCCGACAAGCTGGTGCTCGGCCAGCAGGCCGATCAGACCGCCGGTGAAGGCCCGCCCTGGACTCCTCCGGCCGAGGTGATCCCCCTGCGCCGCCCCGACCCGGGAAGTCTGGGCGGTCTCCTCACCTCGGTGTCCGACTCGCTCCTAGGTGGGTCGACCCGGGTCGACACCGGCGAGCTCTACCGGCTGATCAATCGCATCGTCGAGGTCGCTCTCGACGCCGAGGCGCTGGCCGACCTCTCCCTGCTCTCCATCGAGGGCTCGGACCCCGCGATGTTCCGGAAGTCATGGCGTCAGCAGCTGGAGCGTCTCGCCGGGTCGATCGCCGAGATCCAGGACGGCGCCGTCGCCCTGGCCAACATCTCGTTTCGGGAGGCGACCGCGACGTTTCCCCAGTTCGTCAGGTATCTGGGACGACGCATGGGCAAGGACGTCCGTTTCGAGCTGATGGGTGACAACGTCCAGCTCGACCGGCAGATCGTCGATCTGCTCCGCGAGCCGCTCCGCCATCTCCTGGTCAACGCCGTCGATCACGGCATCGAGCCGTCGCCCGAACGGCTGGCCGCGGGAAAGCGAGCGACCGGCACGGTGAGCGTCGGCGCCGAGATCATCGACGAGAGGGTCGAGGTCTCGGTCTCCGACGACGGCGCCGGGATCGACTGGGACCGGGTGGCCGACGTCGCCTCCGATCGTGGCATCCCCTTCGTCGTCTCCGACCTGAGCCCGATCCTGTTCCACCCCGGGTTCACCACGCAGAGTGAGGTGTCGGACTTCTCCGGCGGCGGCGACGGGCTGTCCACGGTGCGGGACATCGTCGAGAAGGTCAACGGCGTGGTCCACATCGAGAGCCCCAAGGGCTTGGGGACCAGGGTCACCATGACCCTGCCCATGTCGATGGTGTTGCAGAACGTGGTCGTGGTCGCCACCGGGGACCAGTTCTGGGGTCTGCCCGAAGCCGCGATCGAGGCGGCGATGCCGCTGTCCCGCGCCGAGATCTCGACCAAAGAGGGTGGTCGGGAGGTTCGTTTCCAGAGTCGTGAGATCCCCTGTGTCTCCCTGTCCAAGTCAGTGGGGGTCAACAACGTCGGGGACGAGGCGGAGCTCCTCGTCATCAACACCAGGTTCGGTCTGGTCGCGGTCACCGTCAGTGAGCTCATCGATCGCCGCCGGGTCGCGGTTAAGAGCCTTGGCCCCATCCTCGAGGGGCCGGGACATGTGACCGGGGCGGCCCTGCTCGGCGGAGGGCAGGTCCTGGTCGTGCTCGATCCCAACTTCCTCGGGTACATGGCCCGGGGCCGCGACCGTGCCACCGGGCACCGCCCCCGGGTGCTGGTCGTCGACGATTCGGCAGGTGTGCGCCAGCTGCTCTCGGCCACCCTCAACGGGGCCGGTTTCGACGTAGAGGTGGCGGCCGGGGCCCGCGAGGCGATGATGGCCATGTCGGCCGGCGGGTTCGAGGCGATGGTGATCGACTACTCGATGCCGCGCTCCAACGGCGTCGAGCTGATCCGGACCATGCGCGCCTCCGACGTGAAAGTGCCGATCGTCATGGTCTCCGGAGTAGCCACCCAGGAGGAGAAGCAGGCTGCATGGGAGGTCGGGGTCGACGCCTATCTGGACAAGTTCGACCTCCGTCAGGGCGTCCTCACCGAGACATTGCACCGGATGATCGGCTCCGATCAGGGAGCCGGCGCGGGCTGAGGGTCGGATTCCTGGATTCATTCAGGTAGTTTCACGGGCAACCGATAGAGAAACGCGCATGCCTCAGTTGCCGGATTCCTTGAGCTGGTGGTCCCTGGTCCTTGCCGCGGTGGGCGTCGCCAGCGTGGTGTGGGCTCTTGCCATCACCAGAAGTGGGCGCCAGCGCGAGCGCGAGGTGATGCGACTCTCCGAGGAGGCGCATCGGATCAAGAACGACTTCGTGGCCATGATCAGTCACGAGCTCCGGACCCCGCTGACCTCGATCGCCGGGTTCGCCGACACACTGGTCGAGTCGTGGAAGGACCTCCCCGACGAAGAGGTGGACGAGTTCCTCGGGATCATCAACCGTCAATCGGTCTATCTCGGCGATCTGGTCGAGGACGTGCTGGTCATCCCACGTCTCGAAGCCGACCGGCTCCGCTTCCACCCCGAGTTGTTCGACCTGGGCGATCTGCTCGGCGACGTGGCCAAGATGGTCTTTCCCACCGGCGGGAAGAAGAGCTCGATCGTCTCCCTTCCCGACGGGGTGCGGGTGAGGGCGGACCGCCGCCGGGTCCAGCAGGTGATCCGGAACCTGATGGAGAACGCCCGCAAGTACGGCGGGGACCAGGTCATGGTCGAGGGCTTCGTGATGGGGGACCAGTATCTGGTCGTCATCTCCGACAACGGTCCCGGAGTCCCCGACGAGGAGACCCAGCGGGTCTTCGAGAACTTCGAGCAGCTCTCCAAGGGGGACACCCGGGAAGCGACCGGGATCGGGCTCGGTCTTCCCATCGCCAGAAGGCTGGCCCGGGCGATGGGCGGCGAGGTCTGGTACGAGCGGCGGTTTCCCACCGGCGCCCGCTTCTGTTTCTCCCTGCCCCTGCGTCGCCGGGCGGTGCTGGGCGAGGACGAGATCCCCGAGACGATCGACCTCGATGCCACCGCGTCGGTCGAACTCGACGACGAGACCGTTCTCGCCACCTGATCCGCGGTCTGATGACACGTATGTGATTCCGTCGCCGGGCACCGGTACCATCACTGTCGATGCAGGCAGAGTGGTTCTACGACGATGTGCCCACCGAGTCCCCGCTGTTCGCCGACCTCAACCCGTCCCAACGTGAGGCGGTGGCGGCGACCGAGGGCCCGGTCCTGGTCGTGGCCGGGGCCGGCTCGGGGAAGACACGGGTCCTCACCTACCGCATCGCCCATCTGATCCGCGACCTGCGGGTCGCCCCGGACTCCATCCTGGCCATCACCTTCACCAACAAGGCCGCCAACGAGATGAAGGGCCGGGTCGGCGCCCTGGTCGGGGGGGCGATCAGGTCGATGTGGGTGTCCACCTTTCACTCGGCTTGCGTCCGGATCCTGCGTCGTGAGGCCTCCCGGCTCGGCTACCGGTCCGGGTTCTCCATCTATGACGACGCCGACTCGCTCCGCCTGATCAACCTCGTCCTCAAGGACCTCGACCTCGACCCGAAGCGCTTCCCACCCAAGGCGATGAAGGCGGTGATCTCCAAGGCGAAGAACGAGCTGGTCGACTACGAGTCGTTCTCCGATCAGGACGACGGCTTCTACCACGAGCAGGTGGCCGACGTGTACCGCCTCTACCAGCAGCGTTTGCTCGAAGCGTCGGCGATGGACTTCGACGACCTGCTCATGGTGACCGTCGAGCTCTTCGGTGCCTTCCCCGATGTGCTCGCCGCCTATCAGGACCGGTTCCGGTACGTGCTGGTCGACGAGTACCAGGACACCAACAAGGCGCAGTACACGCTCGTTCGCCAGCTCACCGATTCGCACCGGAACCTGTGCGTCGTGGGTGACTCCGACCAGTCGATCTACCGGTGGCGGGG
>DASUSU010000386.1:0-21537 GCA_036374915.1 Acidimicrobiia bacterium
GGCCGACACCGGAGCGAATATCGAACTGGTCTACATCTCGTGCGACCGGCAGCTGGTCCTCGCTACCAGCGACAACCAGGCCGTCGAAGACCTCTCATAGCGAAGCGACCCGGCTCTATCCCTGCTCGAGACGCTCAGTCAGGTAATTCCAGTCGCGGGCGAATCGGTAGGAGTGTCGTGCGGGCGGGGCGGGCGACTGGGTCTCCAGCCAACGCACCGTGGTCTCGGTGGAGTTGTTGAAGGCATGCACCGCGCCAACACCGGCGAAGGCGACATCGCCCGCCTTCAACCTGTACTCCACCCCGTCGAACCAGGCATCGACCTCGCCGTCGAGGATGTAGTAGGTCTCCTCGAGGGGATGATCATGGGGGCCGGGCCCGCCGCGGGGGTCGTACTGCACCATGAACATCGTGGAGAGTTGGGCCCCCAGGTCGGTGTCCGACATCATCTTCACCGTGATCCCGGTGTAGACCAGGAGAGCAGTGCGCATGCTGCCCGACACGGCCAGCAAATCCTGGGACTGCTTCTCCGGGTCCATGTGGTCGGGGGAGATGTGCCCGAAGGACCGGGTCCTCGGATCACGCGGGTCGACCGACACTGGCTTCTGCTCCGGTGGGCCTGGCACGAAGTAGGTGTCGTCGCCGAACCAGGGCCGGGGCTGGGGAGTCAACAGGTCGGCCCATCGCGCCGGTTCGCCCGATTCGTTGCGCCACGCGTGCGGCGTTCCGATCGGGATCATCCCGTAATCGCCCGGGATCAACTCCACGGTGGCCTCCGGCGTCTCCACCACCACCGAGCCCTCGAGCATGTAGAAGGACTCCTCGAAAGAGTGGACGTGTGGGTCGATCCGCCCACCGCTCTCGAGCCGGCTCGCCCCGAACCCGGTGTGCACCGCACCGGGAGTGGTGTGGTCGATCATCGAGAAACGGGTGAGGCCCGAGCTGTGGTCCTCCATGCCAGGAGGGGTCTCGTAGCGGGCCTCCGCGGCGGGGATCACCAGGTGTCTGATGGCCGGGTTCAAGACAGTCCTCCTCCGTCGCCGGTGCCGTAAGGGGACCGAAGATAGAGGGCCAGGTCACCGTTCTGCAACAGCGCGACTGAATGCCCCATCAGTCCCACTGTTCATCGGGGGGCGGAGATTCGGTCCCCAAACCGAGCCCGGGGTCCTATTCTCTGCCGATCGAACGGCTGGCTCCGTCACGCTCGCGGATGCTCGCGGCGAGCCTCGTCCTCCTGCTCGCCGCCTGTTCCGACGCGGGCTCGGGTGTGGTGACGTTCACCGACGAGGAAAGGCTCACCAAGTTCGAGATCCCCGAGTCGTGGCACGTCTATGAGCTCTCCGAGCTGTCCGCGCTCGAGGACGTGCCCTTCGACGAGCAAGTCCAGGGGTTCAGCTTCCCCGCCATATCCAGTGTGGGTTTCGACGGTGGCCCGGTCCGCGACGTCGCCAACCTCACCGCCGAGCTCCCCGCGGCCGACTTCCCAATCGGCGCCATGTCGGTGCGACAGGTCGGCGAAGTCGAGAAGGATCTGCTCTCCAGGGCGATGCTCACCCAGTCGGTCCTCCCTTACTACTCGCTGTCCAACAGCGAGGAGATCCTCAAAGAGGACTTCAGCTTCGGCAACGGCTTCGACGGGGTCAGGGTCCTGGTGGCCTTTCAGGACGAGGCGGCCACCGCACAGGGTGTGGCCTATCTGATCTCAGTGTCCAACGACGACGACACCCGGATCTACTCCATGATCGCCGGCTGCAGTCGGGAGTGTTTTGTCGCACAGCAGGAAACCATCGAGAAAGTGGTCGACTCATGGCTCGTAAACAAAAGGGCCTGAACACCCGGCAACGGGACATCCGGGCGACACGGCGCAGGGCCGACACGTGGGACCGGTTGAAGATCCTCGTCCTACTCGCCGTGATCATCGGGGCGATCGTCGCCAGCAGCGACGACATCGGCTTCATCAGCTTCTGGCAGGTCGCGGTCGAGTTCTTCACCACGACTGCCGGAGTCGCCCTCGGCACGTTGTTCCTGCTCGAGTCGACCCGACAGGTCCACTACTGGCTCTCGGAGCGGTCCCCTCGGTACAACGCCTTCTGGCAGGACAGCATCTTCGGCGGCTTCGAACGCTGGACCCACGGCCACATCAAGCCATGGACCCGGTTCCGGGTGGCCCGGTTCATCCGCCGGGTGATCTACATCTTCGTCTTCGCCTTGCTCCTCGACTACTTCGTCGACGAGGTCAACGGGCCGTTGGAGGCCCTGGTCGAGGCTCCGCGCCTCTTCGCAGACGCCTTCCCCTTCCTGCTCCAGTTGTCCTTCGGTTTCCTTTTCGTCGCCTTCCAGTTCCTGGGGATCTTCTGGCTCCTTTCGCGTGGTGGCACCGACGTCATCCTCCCCGAGGAGGTGACCACCCGCTTCGACGACGTCTGGGGACAGGACCATGTCCTCGACATGATCAAGGAGAACATCGCCTTCCTGGAGAAGCCGGACGAGATCGAGGAGAAGGGCGGCTACATACCGGGCGGCATCCTCCTCTGGGGCCCGCCCGGCACCGGCAAGACGCTGATGGCCCAGGCCGTCGCCGGCGAGACCGGCCGACCCTATGTGTTCGTCGAGCCGGGAGCATTCGTGAACATGTTCTTCGGGATTGGCCTGCTCAAGGTCAAGCTGCTCTACCGCAAGCTGCGCAAGCTAAGCCTTCGCCACGGTGGCGTCATCGTCTTCTTCGACGAAGCCGACTCCCTCGGCTCCCGTGGCCAGATGGGGTCGCCTCAGGGCCAGCTCGGCGCCGCGGCCATGTCCTACGGAGGGTTTGCTTGCAACGGGTTCAGCTATCTGACACCGCAAACCCAGGACCTGCTTGTCACCTACTGGTCACAGGAGCAGATGACTGCGGAGGTAGCGCCCCGGCCCGGCATCGTCGACCGGATCATCATGGGCGGGATGGGCGGTGGCGGCGGGATGGGCGTCCTGCAAGCCCTGCTCACCGAGATGAACGGCCTCACCAAGCCCCGAGGCTTCACCAACCGGCTGCGCAAGCTGCTCGGCTTCCGGCCCAAGCCACCACCCCGCTACCGCCTCCTCCACATCATGGCCACCAACATGCCCAACGCCCTCGACGAGGCCATGTTGCGCCCCGGCCGGATCGATCGCATCTACAAGGTGGGATTCCCCTCCAAGGAGGGTCGGCGCCAGACCATCGTCGGGTACCTGAACAAGGTGGAGCACAAGCTGACCGAGGAGGACATCGACCGGCTCGCCACCGTGACCCCGTTGTACTCCGGGGCCAAGATCAAGGACATGGTCAACGAGGCGCTGATCATCGCGGTCCGTGACGATCGGGAGGCGATCGAGTGGCGCGACATCTGGAAGGCCAAGTCGCTGAAGGAGTTGGGCCCACCCGAGGACGTCGACTACATCCAGCGGGAGCGCCATGCCGTCGCCATCCACGAGGCCAGTCATGCGGTCACCGCCCACCTCCTCGGAGCTCATCGTCGCATCGACATGGTCTCCATCGAGAAGCGGGCCTCCACCCTGGGCATGGTCAAGTCGATGGGCCAGGAGGAGCGGTTCACCCAATGGAGGTCGGAGATGGAGACCGACATCATGGTCTCCCTCGCCTCGCTGGCCGGTGAGCGACTCTTCTTCGCCGGTGACAACAGCTCCGGGGTGTCTGGCGACCTTTCCTCGGCGTCGACGGTCGCCGCCCTGATGGAAGGCTCCTACGGCATGGGCCAGAGCCTCTCCTCGACGATGAACACCCGGGAGACCGGCACCGGCGGCCCGGCCAACCCGGTTTCCACAGCCCTTCACGAGCGGAGGGCAGAGATCGAGGCCGGTCTCGAGGATCTCTACCGACGTGTCGGCGAACTGCTCGAAGAGCACCAGGACAAGGTCCTCGAGCTCGCCGCGGTGCTCGAGGAGAAGAAGACCATCTCCGGCGAGGAGGTGTCCGAGATCATGGGAAGCGCCCCGGGCTCCAGGGCGATGCGCGAGCCGCGCGGCTGGCAGGCGGTCTCCGACGAGATGGCCGGGGAGCGGCAGCGGGCTGCGCTGCACCGCTCCGGCCGCCAGGTCGTGGCCAGCAACAACCCGCAGGCTGTCGAGGCCGACGAGTCGAGTCGAGGCGACTAACCGGGGTCGGCGCGGCCCCACCCGGGCTCGCCGACCCGGCCAAAGGTGCAGTTCTCGGCGAGCACTCGGAGATCGCCGGTGACGGTCAAGTCTTCGAGAAGGAGCGCCTGCCCGTCGACGGCGAGCACGTTTCGGGAGTCGCCCACCGGGAACAGGGGGATGCCGCCCACTGCCGACTCGAGCACTATCTGCTCGGTGCTCCCGTTCCCCACATCGAGCACGGTGACCAGCTCGACATCGGTCCGGAACAGGACGCTGTCCTCGTCCATCCACCCCACCGGGGTCCCCAGAGCCACCAGGTCGGAGAGATCAGAGACCGAGCCGTCGCCGTCCCGGACTTCGACGCCGGTGATGTCCGAGCCCCCCTCGGCGACCCCGACCACCACCATCGAGGTGGAGTCCGGCGAGCCCATGGCGAAGACCGGGATCCCGAACCCGTCTGCCACGGGCTCGACCCAGGTCGTGGCGCCGGCCCCGGGGTCGAATCTCGAGATCCCGACCGCGACCCGTCCGGTTCCGTCGTTCAGGTCCTGGGTGACCACCAGCATCAGATCGGGGCCGATCGATCCGACCAGGCGAATCGGGTCCCAACCCTGCAAACCGTCGTGCCGGATCTCCTCGGAGTTGGCCAGGTCGGTGACGGCGCCTTCCTCCATGGCATACATCCCGGCGTTGGTAGCCACCCAGTTGGTCTCGTCCGACACGCCCAGGCCCGTTCTCTCCCACGAGTTGGCCTCCGGGTCGAAGAGATAGATCGTCCCCGCGATCGAGATGGGGCGGGTCAGCGGCCCCGGCGTCAGTTCGGACGTCGCCTCGGAGGCGGGGACGACCTGATACTGGGTGCGGATCATCACCCCGATCCTCGGGTCTCCACCGCTGTCGTCGGGGTTCTCCCCCAAGGTCAGAGTTCCTCGCGTCTCTCGGTCGTCTCTGAGGAAGCCGAGCTCGACGACGTCACCGGCCGACCTGTCGGAGAGGGCGGTGAGAAGCGCGTCGGAGTCTGGAGTGGGCCGATCGTCGAAGCTGACGATCACGTCGCCGGCGAGGAGGATGCCCTCGGCAGCCGAGGCGGGAACCACCTCCTGGACCAGGACCCCCAGCGGATCGCCGACCAGGAACCCGCACTCGGCCGGGGGATCGAGGACCTCGTCTACGTCCGGCAGCGCAGAGCGTTCAGGGGGCGTCGGGGCGCAGGCGAAGGACAGGATCGCGATGACGGCCAATGCGGTAAACCGCCTGTTCACGGGTCTGATCGTACCGATCGAGTGCTGTCACCCGATCGGACCCGATCCTCGCCGCCGGCCTCAGATCTCGATGGCGCCCGGGTCGGGCGGGACATCCACCGCGTGCTCCTGGAGGATGTGGAGAGGGACGACCTCGAGGGCCCGCTCGTGGGTGGAGGCCAATACCACCGGAGCTGCGACTCCGTCGTGATGGGCCCTGAGCCAGTTCATCACGGTGACGCACCAGCGGTCGCCCGGAACCAGGCCGGGGAACATGAATTGCGGCATCGGGGTGCCCAGATCGTTGCCGATGCCACGCTGATGCTCGAGGAACTCGGCGGTGACCACGGCGCACACGGTGTGACTGCCCAGGTCTTCGAACCCGGTGTTGCAGGAGCCGTCCCGATAGAACCCGGTGACCGGGTCGAAGCCGCACGGCTCCAGGTCGCCGCCGATCACGTTGCGCTCGGGCACCAGGTCTGTGCGCCGCTCAGCCCCGGCAGGCGAAGGTGTCCCACCCGCCGCCGTTGTACACGGCCCACGCCGCCGCGGCGGTGGAGGCCTCGGGGTCGGTGGGATCGGCGTTGGGGAAGCCGGCGGCCTCAGCTCGCTCCTCCCAGTACTTGGGCAGATGCTGGAACAGCCCGACCGCGCCGGTGCGGAGGTTGGTGGAGCTCGGGCTGAACCGGGACTCGCACCAGGCCACCCGTACCGCCTTGTTCACGTCCTCGGCGGCGAAGTATTCGGACACCAGCGCCCTGACCTGGACCTGGGAGAGCCAGCCCGACGTGTCCGAGGCAATGGTCCCGGTCGAAGCCGCAGGGGTTACCGGCTCCTCCTCGGCTTCCTCGCTCGTCGGCGCCGCCGCCACTTCGACCTGTTCGCTCGTCGCGGCCGAGCCGCCGTTGTCCCCGGCGAGGACGGCGAAGGTGAGCCCGGCGCGGGCGCCGGTCCCGTGACCGAGCCTGGCTTCGGACGCGTCGAATTCGAGATCGGCTTGTGTACTGCCCGAAGTACCAAACGCCGCAAAGCCGGCCAATGCCAGTAGTGCGACTGCCGCCCATCCAGCGATAAACGAGAGGCGTCTCAAACGCATATGTGGTGACTCCACGGTGGGTGCAGGGACCCACTGCCCAAGTGCAAAACCCTACCGAACTGTGGATAACTGAAGCAACTCAGAATTGTCGGCCCACCGCCGTGCCCAGTTCGGTGACGACCAGCGGCCAATGCTCCCGGCTCGGGTCGAGGAGTGCCGAGTGGCCGAGGCCGGGGATGATCTCGACCCTGGCCTCGGCGTCGAGTCGAGTGGAATGGGCTGGCGGGATGACCTCGTCGGCGGCGCCGTGAACGAGGAGTGTCTTGCCCGGGACCGGCCCAAGCCGGGGCGGGGCGCCCGAGTCGAGCAGGCGACGCGCGTCGGCGGCGCCGATCGCCTCCGCCGCCGCCATCGCCTCCAGATCGGTGATCGGGGCCAGGCCGACCATGAGCACCAAGCTCTCCGCCCGGCGAGCCCCGGCCCACAGCCCGAGATGGCCGCCGGCGGAGTGCCCGATCACGCAGACCGGCAGCGTCGAGGTCGTCTCGTGCCGTCTGACCAGGTCGAGGGCGGTGAGCACGTCGTGGGGAGACCCGGGCCAGCCTCCGCCGTCGCCACTGCGGCGGTACTCGATGTTCCAGGTGACGAAGCCTCGTCCGGTGAGGTCGACGGCCAGGGTCTCGGTCGTGTCGCGCTCGTACTCCCCACGCCAGAGACCGCCGTGAACCAGGATGGCCGCACCCACCGTCTCCCCGGCGGGGAGACGGAGATCCGCCAGGTTGTCGGGATGAGGTCCGTAGCGGATGGTCTGAAAACTCATGGCGGCCCGGTTGCGCAGATGACGCAGGCCGTCGTGATAGCCGCCGACGCCGCGGCCATGGATGGAGCGGACGCATTCGGGGGCGACCAGCGACCGTGCCCGCCACGGCTCTCTCTGCTCGATGTTGGAGATGTGCACCTCGACGGTGGGTATCCCCACCGACCGGATGGCGTCGCCGAGCGAGCGCGAGGTGTGGGTGAGGGCACCGGGGTTGATCAAGATTCCATCGTGACCCCCCGCCCCGTGTATCGCCTCGACCAGCTCTCCCTCGTGGTTGGTCTGGAGGAAGCTGGTCTCGATTCCCAGAGCCGATGCCCAGGACCCGATCGACTCTTCCAGGTCGCCCAGGGTCATGGTCCCGTAGACCGCCGGTTCCCGGGTGCCGAGCAGGTTGAGGTTGGGCCCGTTGAGGACCAGGACTCGCATCATGCAACCTGGGGCAGGTGCTCGGGGAGGAGGGCCCGGGCCTCGTCGAGCACGAAGGCAGGCAGTGCCCCGGGGACCAGCTCGAAACTCTTCGACATCGCGGCGACGATGGCGTCGGTGACCTTGTCCTTGTCCAGCCCGGGCGAGCGGTCGGCCAGGGCCCCGCAGGTACGGGGATCCCAGTCGAGGTCGAGGGCGCGGTACACGGGGATCAGCACGTCGCGGATCCGCTCACCGTCGTCGACGACCACGACGCCGCCGACATGGGCCGCTCCCCTGACCAGACGCTGGCCAACCCCCATCACCTTCACCCGGCCTGCCACATTCACCGACCACTCCCCGGGGCAGTACTCGCCGGGCAACTCGCCGATCCTGGCGTCGATGCCGAGGGCTTCGAACGCTTCGACCATGACGCCGGCAATGTTCTCGAATCTCTCCCGGATCCCGATCCTGGGCTCGGCCTCGGGGAGGGTCAAGGAGAAGGACAGTGTCTCCTGGTGAAACACGGCCGCCCGTCCCCCGGCCAGACGCTCGACCGCGGCGAAGCCGTTGGCCTGCGCCGCGCGCACCGCCGCCGGGTATCCCGGCTGGACCCGGTCGGCCCGGCCGAAGGCGAGCACCGACCCGGGGACGTGGAGCCGGAAGACCCCCTCGATATCGCCTCGGGCCACCGCGGACAGAGTCGAGTGGCTCACCGCGACGTCGAGGGCAGGATGCTCGGGATAGGAGTCGGTTGCCAGGGTGAGACGACGCACAACCGGGAGGATACGGGCCCCGCTGTTACCGTCAGTGGAACCGTCTTGGCCGTCTCACGGGAACCGTCGGGATCGGCCGGCTCGTTCTAGGGACGAGCCAATAGGGGAATCAACCGACCTTGGAGGGATTTTGCGTAACCGTGTCCGCACGGCAGCGCTGTTGGTGACGGTGCTCTTTCTCACCGCCTGTGGGGACGCGCCCTTCGCCTCGTTGGGCCGACGCAGCTCGGATTGGATCGGCGAGCCCACCGTGGTCACCACCACCACAATCGCGACCACGGTTCCCATCGTGGTGGGTGCCGAGATACTCAAGTGGTACAACGACGGGCTGGGTGGGGAGTTCCTCGACGACCCGGAGGCCCTGAAGGTTGCGATCTTCGCCCGTCGCGGGGGCGACCTCTTCGTCCAGGCGAGCCGGGCCGAGATCGTCGCCCTCATCCCCGAGATCAAGTTCCCCTCCTCGACTCCCTACCTCTCCGAGTACGTGACCTCGCAGCTGGTCTTCGACGAGACCGGCGACCTCGAGGACGACCCGGTGGTGGCCTTCGGCATCTGGTCCTCCGAGCCTTACACCAGATCGCGCTCGGTGGCCCAGATGATCGTCATGCAGGTGTCGAACGACGCGGTGGCTGCTGCCGAATTGGCAGAGCCCGGCGCCGACACTTCCTGTACCCGCTTCGAGGACCGAACCACGTCGACGTGCGTGACCGGGACCATCGGGGGCCGGATGGTGTGGTCGCTGGAGGCGTCGAACGGCAACACGCTGATCTGGTACGACGGCAACCATCGGTACGAGCTGTTCGGCCGTTCCTACGTCGCCCCGGCCGCCCTCGAGGCGATGGTCACCGATCTGGTGCCTCTGGCCGAGCTAGAGGCCGCCCCCGGATAACCTCTGACGGCCGACACGGAGGCCGAGGATCTTCCATTCCGGTGGCTGGTGGAGCTACCTGCAGTACGACGAGGAACAGGACCGCCCCGACATAGATCGGGCCCTCCTCCGCCGGGTGTGGTCGTACGGCCGGCCCTATCTCGGCGGTCTGATCGGGGTCCTGGTCACCATCGTGATCATCTCCGGACTGAGTGTGGTCCCCCCGATCCTGGTCCGGGCGTTGGTGGGCGATGCATTGCCCAGAAAGGACATCCCCCTGCTGACACTGCTCGGGGTCGGGATGATCCTGGTTCCCCTGGTCAACGCTCTGGTCGGTGTGGCTCAGCGTTGGTGGTCGGCTCGGGTGGGTGAGGGGATCATCTTCGATCTCCGACGCGAGTTGTTCGACCATCTGCAGCGGATGTCGCTCCGATTCTTCACCGCCACCAGGACCGGAGAGCTGATGAACCGGCTCAACAGCGACGTGGTCGGCTCACAGCAGGCGATCACCGGGACCCTGGTCACCATCGTCTCCAACGTGGTCTCGGTGACATTCATCCTGGTGGTGATGATCCAGGCCGACTGGCGGTTGACCCTGCTCGCCGTCGCCGCCCTCCCGTTGTTCGTGATCCCGGCCCGTCGCGTCGCCAAGGTCCTGCGCCGGGTGACACAGCAGACGATGGAGCACGAGTCGAAGATGTCGGGGATCCTCCAAGAAGCGTTCAACGTGAGCGGAGCCCTCCTGGTCAGGCTGTTCGGGAGATGGGACCAGGAGTCGGAGCGATTCGGCGACCAGGCCGCCCTGGTGCGTGACTTCGGGGTGCGTCGGGCCATGGTGGGAAGGGGCTTCTTCGCCGCCCTCGGCCTGGTCTCTGCGGTCGGGACCGCCGCCGTCTTCTGGGTCGGGGGGCTGATGGTGATCCGGGGGGAGATCGATCTCGCCACCCTGATCATGTTCACCATGCTCCTGACCCAGCTCTACGGCCCGCTCTCGGCCATCTCCAACTCACGGGTCGAGTTTGCCTCCTCCCTGGTCTCATTCGAGCGGGTGTTCGAGGTGCTCGACCTCGACACCGACATCCCCGACCCCGAGGCACCGGAGCCCTTGCTGCCCGTCACCGGGCGGGTCGAGTTCAACAACGTGTGGTTCCGCTATCGGAGCGACGGGCCAGAGGGGCTGGAGGCGGTGAGACGTTTCGGCTGGCGGCATGGCTCTCAAGAGGACCTGATCACGGCTCCCCAGGCATCGACCAGGGAGTGGGCGCTCCGTGATGTCGACTTCGTCGCCGAACCGGGAACCCTGACCGCTCTGGTCGGGCCGTCGGGAGCGGGGAAGACCACCATCTCCTATCTGGTGCCCCGCCTCTACGACGTGACCGAGGGGGCGGTGCTGATCGACGGGCACGACGTCCGCAATATCGCCTTGCGCGAGCTGGCCGCCTCGGTCGGGGTGGTCACCCAGGAGACCTATCTGTTCCACGACACCATCGCCGCCAACCTGCGATACGCCAAGCCGGACGCAACCCAGGACGAGCTGGAGCTGGCCGCCCGGGCCGCCAACATCCACGACATGATCGCCAAGCTCCCGGACCGGTACGAGACGGTGGTGGGGGAGCGGGGCTACCGGCTCTCCGGCGGGGAGAAGCAACGGATCGCAATCGCCCGGGTCTTGCTCGAGGACCCCAAGATCCTCATCCTCGACGAGGCGACGTCACATCTCGACTCCCGGTCCGAGGCCCTGATCCAGGAAGCCCTGGAGGTGCTGATGAAGGGCCGCACCTCGCTGGTCATCGCCCACCGCCTCTCCACGGTTCGAGCCGCCGACCAGATCCTGGTCATCGACGACGGCGCCATCGTGGAGCAGGGCACCCATGCCTCGCTGGTCGCCGTCGATGGTCTCTACGCCTCTCTCTATCAAACCCAGTTCGTCGAGGCGGCCACCGCTTGATGTCACGGTGCTCGGCGTCGGCGCACGGCCGGTCACGCCCCGCGGGTGAGGTTCTCGATGAGGAGTTGGTGATCGGTGGCCAGCAACAGGACCTGGCCGTCGTGGGAGAGCCAGAGTCGTGGCGCCACCGACAGCCAGACGTTCATCGGGAACACGTCGAGGTTCTTCCGCTTCCTCACACTCGGGGCGGCATAGGCCAGCACGCTCGAAGTGGGACCGCCCAGGGCGTCGAGATGACCGATCAGGTCGTAGCTGCCGAACAGATATGCCATCGCCTCGGCATGGTCCACAGGACCGGCGTCGGAGAACCACTCGACCTGCCCGCACTCGGCGCAGGCGGCGACGGCTATCCGCCCCACCCACACCGGCTTGTGCTCGCACCATGAAATGCTCATGGCGCTCAAGCTAGGGAGCGGGTGGGACAGAAATGCCGGGGGGCGGGATGTCGGGGTGGGCTAGAGCTCCAGCGCCGGCATCTCGGAGGTGTCCTCGAACCGGGTGCCGGGGACGAGGAGCACCGGGAGATGCGACTTGTCCATTACACGTGCCGAGACGCTGCGCCATGCCTCCTCGGTGAAGAGACGACGGGTGGCCCCCATCATGACCAGGTCGGCTCCGACGTCCTCGGCGGTGTTGATGATCGCCTCGGCCGGGTCGTCGCCTTCCACGAAGCGGATCTCGGCCTCCATCCCGGATGCCCGGAGAGCGGCGACGATGGGCTCCACCGCCTTCTGGCCCCGCTCTTCGAGGTACCGGGCCGCCTTGGCCTCCGCATCCGAGGAGCCGAGGGCGGCATCGTCGAGAAACGAGCGGCGCACATCGTCATCGAGAGACTCGAGGAAGGAGCGGGGGACCCGGACCACGGTCATCACCGTGACTCGCCCGTCGTCGGAGTGGAGACGTCGGCACAGTTCGGCTACCGGCGCTGATGGAAGGACCCCGGTCGTGGCGATCAGGATGCGCACCGGTGTGAGATTAGGGTGTCGTCTCCGCTTGTGCCGATGTGAATGACGTGGACTCAGAACTGATCAACAAGGTGACCTGGAAGATCCCCAATGCCCTCGCCCTGATCGGATCGGCGGCCGGGGACGAGTGGAACGGGATGACCGCATCGTGGGTCACCCAGGTGTCGATGGAGCCGGTCCTGATCGGAGTCGGCGTCGACAACAAAGCGGTCACCCATCGGCTCATAACCGACGGCGGGTCGTTCAGCGTGAATCTGTGGCCGGCCGAGGACACCCGGGTCTTCGTCAAGTTCTCCAAGCCGGCGACACGGGACGGGAACACGCTCAACGATCGCCCGGTTCACCTGGGAACGACCGGAGCGCCCATCTTCGACGAGGCGCTGGCCTGGATGGACTGCGAGGTGCGTCATGCGATCGACCTGGGGACCCATACCTTCTTCGTCGGTGAGATCGTCGACGCCGGGGTCAACGACGACGAGCAGGCGGCCGCGGCCATGTCCCACACCCGGATGAAGTACGGCGGGGTCAAGCGGGCCGGTCATTGAGCGCGGGGTCGGAGGAGGAACGTGGACGTCAACGTTGAAGGGAAGGTCGTGCTCGTGACCGGGGCCAGCCGCGGCATCGGTCAGGCCACCGCGCTGGAGTTCGCCCGGAGCGGGGCCGAAGGTGTCACCATCACCTCGCGGAAGGCGGAGAACATCGAGGCGGCCGCGGCCCAGCTGGTCGAGGCCGGGGTCGATCCCACCCGTTTGCTCGCCCTCCCCGCGCGCGCCGACTCGGAGGAGTCGGCCGAGGAGGCGGTTGCCGCCACCATCGAGCGATTCGGGGCGTGCGACATCCTGATCAACAATGCCGGCACCAACCCCTCGGCAGGCCCGTTGATGGAAGTCGATCTCGGTGCCCTGGACAAGACCTGGGCGGTCAATCTGAGGGCGCCCCTGCTCTGGGTGCGGGCCGCCTACCGGGCCTGGATGGAGAAGAGCGGGGGGTCGGTGGTCAATGTCTCCTCGGTCGGTGGCCTGCGCCCGAGCCCGATCACCGGCGCCTACAACGTGTCGAAAGCCGGGTTGGTGCACATGACCCAGCAACTGGCCCTGGAGCTGGCGCCGAAGATCAGGGTGAACGCGGTGGCCCCGGCCGTGGTCAAGACCCGCCTCTCCGAGATGCTGTGGCAGGACGAGGCCGTGGCCGCCCGGATGCACCCGTTGGGGAGACTGGGCACCCCCGAGGACATATCCCGCGCCATCGTCTTCCTCGCCTCCGACGCCGCCGACTGGATGACCGGGGTGATCCTTCCGGTGGACGGCGGCATGACCGGTGCGTCCTCGTCGGGCATCGCCTGAGCGGCGTGGTGAGCGTGCCCGCCCATCCCCGCCCCGATCCTGAGCTGGCGCTTCGGTATCTGGAAGGCGGGATCGATGACGACCCGTTGTTCGGACACGCTCGGGAGCTCCGGGACCAGGGCAAGGGCCGCACCGTCACCTACAGCCGGAAAGTGTTCGTGCCGCTGACCACCTTGTGCCGAGATCGTTGCACCTACTGCACCTTCGCCAAGCCTCCGGGAGCGGGGGGCATGTACCTGGAGCCGGCGGAGGTCCTGGCCATTGCCCGGGCGGGTGACGAGGCGCGGTGCACCGAAGCCCTGTTCACCCTCGGCGACCGGCCCGAGCAGGTCTGGCCCCAGGCGGCCGATTTCCTCGCCGGCAGAGGGCTCTCCTCCACCATCGAGTACGTCGCCGAGATGTCGGCTCTGGTCCGGGCCGAGACCTCGTTGTTCCCCCACGCCAACCCGGGGGTGTTGGACGAGGACGACCTGCTGCTGCTCCGGCCCACCAACCCGTCGATGGGGATGATGCTGGAGAACATCTCGCCTCGTCTCATGGAGCGGGGCATGCCTCATCACGGAACCCGGTCGAAGGACCCGGCGAGTCGGGTCGCCACGATCGAGGCGGCGGGCCGGGCCAAGGTCCCTTTCACGACCGGGATCCTGGTCGGGATCGGGGAGAACCGCGCCGAGATCGTCGACTCCCTGTTCGCCCTCCGCGACCTGCATCAGGCAACCGGGGCGATCCAGGAGGTGATCATCCAGAACTTCCGAGCGAAGGCCGACACCCCGATGCGTCGTTCCGCCGAGCCGGTCCCCCGCTGGTTCGCCCGCGTGGTCGCCCTGGCCAGGTGGATCCTGGGCCCGGAGGCCAACGTCCAGGTCCCGCCCAACCTCACCGATCGATTCGAGCTGTACCTGGACGCCGGGATCAACGACTGGGGCGGGGTATCGCCGCTCACCATCGACTGGGTCAACCCGGAGGCGCCCTGGCCACATCTCGACGAGCTTCGGGCACGCACCGAGAATGCCGGGTACGAGCTGCGGCCCCGGCTTCCCGTCTACCCCGAGTTCGTCGACCAGGATTGGATCCACCAGGACCTATACCCCGATGTCATCGCCGCCTCCGACCAGGACGGACTGGCGATGATCAGGGAGACAACAGGAGCGAGATGAACGTCACATTCCTCAGGGTGAGACCGGCCGAGCAGTTGGCCGAGCCGTCAGCCACCAGCCGACGCAAGGAGGGGACCACCACGGTCGAGATGCCGTCTCCGTCCAGCGCCGAAGTCGAGGCCGGTCACCGGGCCGGAGTGCTCGTGGTCGCCGAGAGTGTCTCGGAGGTGACACCGGCGTCATGGGTGGTGAGCCCCTCGGATGCCCTCGCCCTTGCCGCCCAGGGTGTGGCCGGGTGGCGGATCACGGTCCTGGCCGAAGGGCCGAAGGAGGCGATCCTGGACGCGGTGGCCAGGTCCGGGGCCGGCCATCTCCGCTGCACCAGGTCGGAGACCGCAGAGATGGCGTCCCTCGCCGACCTCCCCGGTCTGGAGGTCTCGGTGTCCGTCTTCGTCGACGACGTCGCTCAAGCGCTGCGCGCGGTCGATCAGGGCGCCAGCGATCTCCTGTTGCGTGATTGGGACGTGGAGAGGATCGGTCAGCTGAGGGATTCCCTGGGAGAACACCGGCTGGTGGAGCGGACCGCCTTGCCGGTGGGCGTGGAGATCGACGAGGCCCGCCGCACTCTTCCCGCGACGGCTTTCACCGCGTGGCTGGGGCAGGTGGACGGCTCGGGGGCGGCGCGTCCCCGCTATGAATGGGCCCCGGGCAAGGACATGAGCCCGCCCATCCCGGAACGTCGCTTCTCCGCCGAGTGGTTGGACCGGTCGTGGCTGGCCGGGTCTTCGTCAACCGATCCCGGTTTGCAGGGCGAGCTGGGCCCGATCCTGGAGCGCTCGCTCCAGGGGACCCCCCCGACCAGGGAGGAGGTGGAGACACTGTTCCGGGCCCGGGGCCACCAGGTCGACGCCATCGCCTCCGTCGCCGACGTGCTCAGGGAGCGAGCGGTGGGGGATACGGTCACCTACGTGGTCAATCGCAACATCAACTACACCAATCTCTGCTACTTCCGCTGCGGGTTCTGTGCCTTCTCCAAAGGCCCGCGCAGCCTCAATCTCCGCGGCGAGCCCTACCTGATGGGTCTCGACGAGATCGTGGCCAAGGCGGTGGAGGCGTGGGAGCGGGGGGCGACCGAAGTGACCCTCCAGGGGGGGATCCATCCCGATTTCACCGGCAACTTCTACGTCGACGTGGTCAATGCGATCAAGGGCGAGCTCCCCGACATGCACATCCACGGCTTCACCCCGCTCGAGGTGTGGCAGGGAGCGGAGACCCTGGGCATACCGGTCCGCCGCTTCCTCGAGGAGTTGAAAGAGGCCGGGCTGGGCACTCTCCCCGGCACCGCCGCCGAGATTCTCGACGACGAGGTGAGAGCCCATCTGTGCCCGGACAAGATCAGGACCTCACAGTGGGCCGAGGTGATGATCACCGCTCACGAACTGGGTCTTCGGGCCACCTCGACCATCATGTTCGGCCACATCGACCATCCCCGGTCCTGGGCCAATCATCTCGAGGTGATCCGCCAGATCCAGCGACGGACCGGTGGCTTCACCGAGATGGTCCCCTTGCCATTCGTCCACATGGGCTCGCCCATCTTCCTCAAGGGCCGCTCCAGGCCCGGTCCCACCTGGGACGAGGTGGTGTTGATCCACGCCGTGTCCCGGATTGCCCTCGACGGGCTGGTCCCCAACATCCAGGCGTCGTGGGTCAAGCTCGGGCTCGACGGGGGGCGGCGACTGCTCGACGCCGGGTGCAACGACCTCGGTGGGACCCTGATGGGGGAGATCATCACCCGGTCGGCAGGTGCGGCCCATGGCCAGGAGCTGACACCAGAGCAGTTCCGGGAGACGATCCAGTCGGCGGGGAGGATCCCGGCGCTCCGCTCCACCACCTACGAGGTCCTCGAGTCCCAACCCCGGTGACCCCGGCCGGAGTGCCCTGTTTCAACCCCGGTAGGTGAGCCCTTTGGGGGCGGTCGCGAAGCCCCATTCCGCCAGGGCCGGGGCCAGGGGGGAGCGAGGCGCAGGGGTCCCGTTCACCGTGTTGACCGTGGTGCGCCGGTGTCGGGCCGCGATCTCGGACAGGGCCCTGCCCACGTTCCCGTAGGTCGAGCTGTCCTCGAGGAGGACGGTGAGGTGGCGACGGCCCCGGTCGAGGTAGCCGATCAGCTCGCCCGCCCACAAGAACACGTAGGCGCCGGCGTCCCGCGCCAGTCTGGCGCCTTCCACCTCGGGCCAGGGGAGGGCCGCGCCATAGGGATTGGCCGGGTCGGTGGCGGCGAGGACGACCAGGTCGCCTTTCGGGTCGGCGCGGAGACGATCGACCGCCCCGGGCAGGGCGAACTGTGAGCCTCCCAGCCCCTCGACGAAGTAGCCCCGGCGCACCCGACCCGTCTCCTCCAGATGGGAGAGAACGGGGTAGAGGGCGCTGAACCCTCCCGGGTAGCTCTCGGAGAGAATCGCGGTCCGGGTCACCACGCCGTATCGGTCGAGCAGGAGGTGGGCCCATGCCGCATGACGCTCGGTCTCGCTCACGTCGCCGGTCATCAGCTGCTCGGTCAGCGACCAGCGGCCGCCGGCATGGGGCGGGAACTGCGAGGAGATGCCCGGGCGGCCGGACCGTCGGCTGCTGCTCCTTTGCTGGATCAGGGCCCGGACCGGGGCCAGGGTGTCGTTGGTGACGTGGCCGGTCCAGACCAGGTCCCAGAGCTGGTCGAGGAGTGAAACCGGGTCGCCTCCCCCCGATCCGAGATAGATGTCCCGGAAGAAGCTGGCGCCGCGACTGGCCAGGAACTCGACGATCGATGCCGTTTCCGGTGTGTCCGGCATCTCGGCGGGGCCGCGCCAGAGGAGACGGAGGGTGGACCTCGGGTACAGGGCGAGCTTGCCGTCGCCCGGACCGAGCGAATCGTGGCCCACCCAGACCAGGTCGCCGTCGAGTAGGAGCCGATCGAGATGGGAGGCGGGGTCGACCACCCTGGAGGCGAGCACGTCGCGCTCCAGGACCGAGGCGGGGATGACGGCTCCGGTGAGCCGTCCGATCGCTTCGGCGAGGGCAGTGTCCCCGCGAGGCGGGTCGTCGCGCACTCCCTGCCAGGCGACGGTGAAAGCGGCCAGCGAGGCGGCGGGAACCGGCTCGATCTCTCGGCGCAGCACGGCGAGCGAGCGCCGCTTGAGACGTCTCAGCACCTCCCGGTCGATCCACTCCCGACCCTGCCCACCGGGTCGGAATGCACCCGCATCGACCCGTCCCTTGGCCTCGAGTTGTTCGAGCACGGTTTCGACGATGCCGACCGGGATGGCCAGAGAGTCGGCCGCCTCGGTCACGGTGAACGGGCCGTGGGTTCGGGCGTAGCGGCCCACCACGTCGCCCAGCGGGTCTTCCACCGGTTCCAGGAACACGTGGGGGATCCCGGGCGGGGGCTGGACTCCGAGGGCGTCGCGGAGACGGGAGACGTCCTCGACCGCGGCCCATCTCGTGCTTCCGCCGAAGGTGATCTCCACAACCCGTCGTTGCGCCGCCAGTTCGGCGACGACCTCGGGGATGTCGAGGCCCTCGGTTCGCACCTCGAGATCGTCCACGCCGAGCGGGCCGAGATCACGGAGCAGATCGTGGACTCCGTCGGGGGTCCTGACCCGTCGTCTCTCGGTGAGGTGCTGGAGCTCGAGCTCGACCGCGGCCACCACCTCGGGGTCGATGAGCTCCCTCAGCTCACCTTCACCGAGCAGCTCCCTGAGCAGCTCCCGGTCCAGGGTCAGTGCGGTGGCCCGCCGCTCGGCGAGGGGGGCGTCCGCCTCGTACAGGTAGGCGGCGACGAAGGAGAAGAGCAGCGAGGTGGCGAAGGGGCTGGGGGATTCGAGGTCGACCGAAGCCACCCGGACCTTGCGGGAGCGGATGTCGGTGAGCACCTCGATCAACCCGGGCAGGTCGAAGTCGTCTTTGAGGATCTCCCTGTACACCTCGAGCATGATCGGGAAGGACCCGAACTGCTTGGCGACCCCGAGGAGATCGGCGGAGCGTCGTCGTTGCAGCCACAGCGGGGTGCGCTCCCCGGGCCGGCGGCGGGGGAGGAGCAGGGAGCGTCCCGCCGCCTCGCGGAAACGGGCCGCGAACAGGGCGGTGTCGCCGAGATGCTCGAGGAGGAGGGCCTCGACGTCGTCGGGATCGAGGAGGAGGTCGTCGACGCCGGGGGGATCGTCGGAGTCTGGGAAGCGGAAGGCAATACCGTCGTCGGACCAGATCGCGTCGACATCGGTCCCGAACCGGTCCCGGAAGCGATGACGCAGCGCCATCGCCCACGGGGCGTGGACCCGAGCCCCGAGCGGGGAGAGCAGGACCACCCGCCAATCGCCGATCTCGTCGCGGAATCTCTCGACCACGACGGTCTGGTCGCTGGGCAGCACGCCGCTCGCCTCGCGCTCCTCGGTGAGGTAGGCGACCAGGTTGCGGGCGGCCAGCTCGTCGAGATGGAAGGAGGTGCGGAGCCGGGTCTCGGCTTCGCCCGGGTCGAGCCGGGCCGTTTCCCGGATGAAGGCGCCGATCGCCTTTCCCGTCTCCAGAGACCGGCCCAGGCTGTCACCATGCCAGAACGGCATCCGCGCCGAGCCTTCGCCCGGCGCCGGGATCACCTCGACCCGATCGTGGCTGATCTGGACGATGCGCCAGGCGGTGCTGCCGAGCAGGAACACGTCCCCTTCGCGCGACTCGTACACCATCTCCTCGTCCAGCTCCCCGACCCGGCTCCCGTCGGGCAGGGTCACCCGGTACAGGCCGCGGTCGGGGATGGTCCCGCCATTGGTCACCGCCAGCTGCAGCGACCCGGGCCGGGCCGACACCTCACCGGTGGCCCGGTCCCAGTTGACCCGGGGCCGGAGCTCGGCGAAGAGGTCGGACGGGTAGCGCCCGGCCAGCATGTCCAACGTCTCGTCGAACACGGCACGGCTCAGGCCGGCGTAGGGGGCGGCCCTTCGGGTCATCTCGTAGAGATGGTCTGCGCTCGCCGCTCCGGCCACCACCCTGGCCACCAGTTGCTGGGAGAGGACATCGAGGGGGTTGGCCGGGATCCGGGTGGCCTCCACCCGTCGCTGCTCCATCTCGGCGGCGACCACGGTGGAGACGAGGAGATCACCCCGGTACTTGGGGTAGATCCTCGCCTTGGAGACGCCGCCGACCTGATGACCGGAGCGCCCCACCCGCTGCAGACCGGAGGCGACCGAGGTGGGTGCCTCCACCTGGAGCACCAGGTCGACCGCTCCCATGTCGATCCCGAGCTCCAGCGACGAAGTCGCCACCACCGCCTTCAGCTCCCCGCGTTTGAGCGCCTCCTCGGTGAGGAGTCGCTGCTCCCGGGCGACGGAGCCATGGTGGGCCTTGGCGATCTCCTCCCCGGCCAGATTGTTGATCTCGGAGCAGATCCGCTCGGCCAATCGTCTCGAGTTGGCGAAGACGATCGTGCTGCGATGGGCCTGGATCTGTTCGAGGAGACGCGGGTACACCGCAGGCCAGATCGACCGGGTGGTCTGCTGGTCGGGGTCGAGCGGGTCGGGATCACCGGGCTGGTTCATGTCCTCGACCGGGACCACGATCTCGATGTCGAGGTCGCGATCGTGGGGGACGTCGATGATGGTCACCGGGCGCGGCGTCCATACGTCGTCCTCAACCGTGCCCCCGCCGAGGAAGCGGGCGGTCGTGTCCAGGGGCCGCTGGGTGGCGGAGAGGCCGATCCGCTGCGGCGAATTGTCCGCGACCTCCTCGAGACGCTCCAGGGAGAGGGCGAGATGAGCCCCTCTCTTGGTACCGGCCACGGCATGGACCTCGTCGACTATCACCCACCTGACACTGTGCAGGACCTCCCGGGCCGCCGAGGTGAGGATCAGGTAGAGGGATTCGGGAGTGGTGATCAGGATGTCGGGCGGATTGCGCCGCATCCGTTGCCGGTCCTCGGGTGCGGTGTCCCCGGTGCGGATGAAGGTGTCGAGAGCGGGCAGGGCGGGACCGCCGACCCGGCCGGAGGCGTGCCGGATCCCGGCGAGTGGAGCCTTCAGGTTGCGATCGACGTCGTGGGCCAGGGCCTTCAACGGTGACACGTAGAGGACCCGACAGCGGTCGGCCCGGTCCGGCGTCGGCTCGGTGAGCAGCCGATCGAGGGTCCAGAGGAAGGCGGCCAGGGTCTTGCCCGAGCCGGTGGGAGCGTGGATCAGGGTGTGATCGCCGGCGGCGATGGCGGGCCAGCCCAACCCCTGGGCCCGGGTGGGCTGGTCGAACGATGCCTCGAACCAGGTCCGGGTGGCTGCGGTGAAGGCGCCCAAGGGGTCCACGTCGTGAAGGTATCAGAGGACGGGGACAAGAAGGTAGGAGCTACGAGCTACGAGCGACGAGCTACGAGCTACGAGCTACGCCGTCAGCTCCAGCGGTAGCCGGTTGACCGCGGCCAGTTCGAGGAACATGCCGACCACTTGAGGGTCGAACTGGGTCCCGGAGTGCTGTCGGATCTCGGCGACCGCGAACTCGACGGGCAGGGCGGCCTGATAGGCCCGGGTCGAGGTCATGGCGTCGAATGCGTCGGCGACGAGGATGATCCGGCTCAGGATCGGGATTTCCTCGGCGACGAGGCCGAAGGGGTAGCCCCTACCGTCGAAGCGCTCGTGGTGATAGAGGATTGCCTCGGCCACCTTGGGGTCGAGACGGTTGCGGGTCATGGCGAAGCCGAGCTCGGGATGACGATTCATCAGCTCCCTCTCGGTGTCGTCGAGGGGGCCCGGCTTGCCCAATATCGCAGGGTCGAGATGGATCTTGCCCACGTCGTGGAGGATCCCGGCCAGGGCGAGCCGGTCGAGATCGATCTCGCCCAGACCCAGCCCGGCGCCCATGCTCACGGCGAGATCGGAGACCCGGTGCACGTGGCCGTGCAGGTCTTCGATCACGTC
>DASUSU010000387.1:0-10327 GCA_036374915.1 Acidimicrobiia bacterium
CGCCGAACTGAAGGAAGAGCAATTCAACTTGCGATTCCAGGTCGCGACCAACCAGCTCGACAACACGTCCCGAATCAAAGACGTAAAGAGAGACATCGCCCGCATCCTTACCGTGCTGCGCGAGCGTGAGCTAGCGACGGCCACATCCGTCGAGGAGAGTGCCTGATGACCGACAACGAAACAAGGAATCGTCGCAAGACGCGCGTGGGCGTTGTCGTCTCCGACTCCAGGGACAAGACCGTGACGGTCGAGGTCCCGACCCAGTCGTCGCACCCCCGCTACGACAAGGTGGTGCGGACCAGCACCAAGTTCCATGCCCATGACGAGGCCAACGACGCCAAGATCGGCGACACGGTCCGCATCATGGAGACCCGCCCCCTCTCCAAGCAGAAGCGCTGGCGGGTTGTCGAGATCGTGGAGCGCGCCCGATGATCCAGCAGGAGTCCCGGCTCAAGGTGGCCGACAACACCGGCGCCCGTGAGTTGCTCTGCATCCGCGTGCTCGGTGGGTCCTCCCGTCGCTACGCCGGCATCGGCGACGTGATCGTGGGCACGGTCAAGGACGCCAACCCTGGTGGGTCGGTGAAGAAGGGCGAGGTGGTCAAGGCGGTGGTGGTGAGGACCAAGAAGGAGTCGCGCCGCCCCGACGGGACCTACATCCGCTTCGACGACAACGCCTGCGTGATAATCGACGCCAACTCCCAGCCCCGAGGCACCCGCATCTTCGGCCCGGTGGCCCGGGAGCTCCGCGACCGGAAGTTCATGCGGATCGTCTCACTGGCCCCGGAAGTTCTGTGAAGGATCGAGATGAGACTCAAATCAGGTGACAAGGTGATGGTGATCTCCGGCAAGGATGCCGGCAAGGAGTCGCGCATCACGCGGGTCCTCCCCGCCAAGGGCAAGGTCCTGGTCGAGGGGGTCAACACCGCCAAGCGGCACCGCCGCCCCAGCGGGCAGACCATGCAGGGCGGGATCATCGACAAGGACATGCCGATCGATGCGTCCAACGTCATGATCGTGTGCGAGAAGTGCGGGCCGACCCGCATCGGGCACCGCTTCGACGACGGGGGCAAGAAGCATCGGACCTGTGTCAAGTGCGGAGGTGACCTGTGAGCGACGCGCCGCGCCTCAAAGTCCAATACAACGAGGAGCTGGCTCCGAAGCTGAAGGAGGAGCTCGGCCTCGACAACGTGATGGAGATACCGCGTCTGGAGAAGATCGTGGTCAACATGGGGGTCGGCGAAGCGGTCCAGGACAAGAAGTCGATCGACTCGGCAATGGACGAGCTGACCCTGATCACCGGCCAGAAGCCGAAGCTGAACCGCTCCCGCAAGTCGATCGCCAACTTCAAGGTGCGCGAAGGGATGCCGGTCGGTGCCTCGGTGACCCTGCGTGGAGCGAGGATGTGGGAGTTCTTCGACCGGCTTCTCGCCATCGCCATCCCGCGGGTGCGTGACTTTCGCGGGCTCAACCCGAGGTCCTTCGACGGCCGGGGCAATTACAGCTTCGGTGTCACCGAACAGCTCATCTTCCCCGAGATCGACTTCGATCAGGTCAGCGCGACCCGGGGCATGGACATAACGATTTGCACGACAGCGACCAACGACGAGCACGCCCGGGCGTTGCTCGAGGCCTTCGGTTTCCCGTTCCGCAAGGCACCGACCGGGGTCTGAAGGAGGATTCAGCATGGCTAAGAAATCACTGGTGGCCAAGGCCAATCGAAAGCCGAAGTTCAAGGTGCGCGGCTACAACCGCTGCCAGCGCTGCGGGCGGCCGCGTGCCTATCTGCGCGACTTCGGCATGTGCCGCATCTGCGTGCGCGAGCTCGCCTCGCGCGGCGAGCTGCCCGGGGTCAAGAAGGCGTCCTGGTAATGGTCACCGATCCGATTGCCGACATGCTCACCCGGATCCGCAATGCGATTGCGGTGGGGCACGAGCGAGTGGTCATGCCGTCGTCGAAGATGAAGGTCGGGATCGCCCGTATCCTGGTCGACGAAGGGTTCATCGACCGGTTCGACGTCAAAGCCGACGGCGCGCTGAGCGAGCTCGAGCTGGTCCTCCGCTATGGCCAACGGCGTCAGCCGGCCATCGAGGGGATCAAGCGGATCTCCAAGCCGGGTCACCGGGTCTATCGCGGCGCCTCCGAGCTGCCCCGGGTCCAGGGAGGGCTCGGGGTCGCGGTGGTGTCCACCAGTCAGGGGCTCCTTCCCGATCGGGAGGCCCGTCGCCGACGTCTCGGCGGCGAGGTCGTATGCGAGGTGTGGTGAGATGAGTCGTATCGGAAAGGCGCCGGTGACGGTTCCCTCGGGCGTCGACGTGAAGGTCGACGGGCTCCGGGTGACGGTCAAGGGCTCCAAGGGCGAGCTGACCCGCGAATTCACCGACCGGGTCAACTTCTCCATCGACGACGGTGTGGTCACCGTCGGGAGAGAGGACGACACCCGGGAGTCGAGGGCGCTGCACGGGCTGAGCCGGGCGCTACTGGCCAACATGGTCCAGGGTGTCTCCGAGGGCTTCAGCAAGGTGCTCGAGATCCACGGTGTCGGCTACCGGGCCACGCTCAAGGGGGATGACGTCGAGTTGCTGGTCGGGTTCAGCCACTCGGTCGAGGTCAAGGCCCCCAAGGGGATCACCCTGGAGGTGCCGGAGCCGGCCCGCATCGTGGTGTCCGGGATCGACAAGGAGCAGGTGGGGCAGGTCGCCGCCGACATCCGGAAGATCCGGCCCCCCGAGCCGTACAAGGGCAAGGGGATCAGGTACGCCGGCGAGTACGTGCGGCGCAAGGCGGGGAAGGCAGGCAAGTGATGAGAGGCACCCGAGATGACGCACGGAGCCGTCGTCACACCCGGGTCCGCAAGCGGGTCCACGGCACCGGCGAGCGCCCCCGGCTCGCGGTCTACCGGAGCAACAAGTACATCTACGCCCAGGTGATCGACGACATCGAAGGTCGCACCCTGGCCGCAGCCTCGTCCCAGGAGGCGGACCTCCGCTCCGAGACCCTCAACCTGGCCGCAGCGGCCAAGGTCGGCGAGGCGATCGCCTCCCGGGCCAAGGAGGCCGGGGTGACCTCGGTGGTGTTCGACCGGGGCGGATACAAGTTTCACGGCAAGGTGAAGGCCCTGGCCGATGCAGCCCGCGAAGCGGGATTGGAGTTTTGAGGTAACCATCATGGCCCAGGACCAACAGAATCAGTTCGACGAGCGTGTCATCCAGATCAACCGCGTGGCCAAGGTGGTCAAGGGCGGGCGCCGCTTCAGCTTCACCGCCCTGGTGGTGGTGGGAGACGGAGCGGGCAAGGTCGGCATCGGCTACGGCAAGGCCAAGGAAGTCCCTGCCGCCATCCAGAAGGGCATGGAGACCGCCCGCAGGGCCATGGTCGTCATCCCGATGGCCGGTCAGACCGTGATCCATCAGGCCACCGGGATCCACGGCGCCTCCCGGGTCCTGATCAAGCCGGCCGCACCCGGCACCGGGGTCATAGCCGGTGGGGCCGTTCGCCAGATACTGGAGGCGGCCGGGGTCAAGGACGCTCTGGCCAAGTCACTCGGCTCCCCGACCCATCTCAACGTGGCCAAGGCAGCGATGAACGCCCTGACCGGTCAGCGCCGCCCCGACGAGGTGGCCAAGCTGCGGGGCAAGCAGGCCGAGGACTTCACCCCTCCGGGGCTGCTCGCCGCCTACCGGGGGACCGAGTCGGTGCGGGCCCACTCGAAGGGGAACTGAGATGGCCGAGAAGAAGGTGAAGGTGACTCTGAAGCGGTCCGTGATCGGCGAGAAGCCCAAGACCAGGGCCACCGTCGAGTCGCTTGGCCTGCGCAAGCTCCATCAGACCAGGGAGCACGCCGATTCGCCCGCCCTGCGCGGGATGCTGCACAAGGTGCGGCACCTGATAGAAGTCGAGGAGCCCTGATGGCCGAAGAGAAGAAGGAACAGCTCAAACTCCACCATCTCCAGCCTGCCCCCGGGTCGAAGAAGGAGCGGATCCGGGTGGGTCGGGGTGAGGGTGGCCGTCGCGGGAAGACCGCCGGACGCGGCACCAAGGGCCTCAAGGCCCGTAACACGCTGCGTCCCGGGTTCGAGGGTGGGCAGACCCCGCTCTCGATGCGAATCCCCAAGCTCCCCGGTTTCAACAACCCGAACAAGGAGGAGTTCGCCATCGTCAACCTGGCTGCCCTCGAGGTCTTCGACAAGGGCGCCGAGGTCACCCCGGAGACTCTGCGCAGCCGCGGCCTGATTCGGCACCGCGGCCGGGTCAAGGTGCTGGCCCAGGGCGACCTGGACAAGGCATTGACCGTGAAGGCGCATGCATTCAGTGCCGCGGCCAAGGCGAAGATCGAAGGAGCCGGCGGAACCGTGGAAGTGATCGAGTGAGCCATAGGCACCGAGCCATAGGCACCAAGCCAGAACGCGTTCTGGCCTATGGCCTACTGCCTATGGCCTATTGCGTCATCGCGCGAGATCGATAAACCCGCATGCTGTCCATCTACCGCAACATGTTCAAGGTCCCGGATCTCCGGGTGAAGATCCTGTTCACCCTGGCCATGTTCGGGGTCTATCGGCTCGGCGCCACCATCCCGGTGCCAGGGATCGATCTCGCCGCGGTCGAGCTGTTCCAGGCCCAGCAGCAGGCGGGTGGGATCTACGGTCTGCTCAACCTGTTCTCCGGCGGCGCGCTCGAGTCATTCTCTGTGTTCGCCCTCGGGATCATCCCCTACATCACCTCCTCGATCATCATGCAGCTGCTCACGGTGGTCATCCCCAAGCTGCAGACGCTGCAGGACGAAGGCGAGTCGGGGCGGAAGGTGATCACCCAGTGGACCCGCTACCTGACCGTGGTCCTGGCCCTGATCCAATCGACCGGGTTCACCTATCTGTTCCACGTCGGCCGGTTCACCGGCGGCATCGACCTGATCCCCAGCTACACCCCGGGCCGGGTCATCCTCATCGTCCTCACCATGACCGCGGGCACCGCGATGGTCATGTGGCTCGGCGAGCTGATCACCCAGCGCGGAGTCGGCAACGGGATGTCGCTGATCATCTTCGTGTCGATCCTCAGCCAGTTCCCCTTCGTCTTCGGCCAGATCTGGCAGCAGACGGTCAGGAACGGCCTCCCGGTCCGGTTCGTGGTGATCGTGGCCATCTTCCTGGTGATGATCGTGGCCATCATCTACGTCGACCAGGCCCAGCGCCGGATACCGATCCAGTTCGCCAAGCGGGTCCGGGGACGCCGGGTGATGGGCGGGCAGTCGACCTACATCCCGCTCAAGGTCAACACCGCCGGCGTGATCCCGGTGATCTTCGCCACCTCGGTGCTGTTGATCCCCTCGCTGATCATCACCGCCATCCCCTCCGACGCGGCCTGGATCCAAAACGTCTACCGCTGGATCGACCAGAACCTGGGAGGGGCGACCTCGGTCGGGGTGAGCTGGTGGTACATCCTGATCCTGTTCACCCTGATCATCTTCTTCACCTACTTCTACACCGCCATCCAGTTCGACCCGGAGAAGCAGGCGGAGATGATCCAGCGTCAGGGCGGGTTCGTGCCCGGGGTCCGGCCGGGACGCCAGACCGCCCGTCACCTCGCCTTCATCCTCAACCGGATCACCCTGCCCGGCTCGATCTTCCTGGCGACGATCGCCATCCTCCCCGCCATCGCCGGTGCGGTGTGGGGGATCAACATCGCCTTCTCCGGTGTCTCCATCCTGATCGTGGTCGGGGTCGCCCTGGAGACGATGAAGCAGATCGAGAGCCAGCTGACGATGCGCAACTACGAGGGGATTCTCACTTGAGGCGCCACTCCGTGGCCGCCGCCTCAGGCTCCAAGCCTCAGGCAATGAGCCAGAACGCGTCTCTGGCCTATTGCCTATTGCCTATTGCCTGCGGCCGGAGCTTCACGCAGTGAAGCTCCTCTTCGTCGGTCCTCCCGGTGCCGGCAAGGGCACCCAGGCTGCCCGTGTCGCCCAGCGTCTCGGCATCCCTCACATCTCCACCGGCGACATGTTCCGTGATCACGTGGCGCGGGGAACCGACCTCGGCCGGCGGGTCGACTCGATCATGAAGGCCGGGGAGTACGTCCCCGACGAGGTCACCGTCGAGATGCTCGGGGAGAGGGTGGCCGAGCCCGACGCCAAGGACGGCTTCATCCTCGACGGGTTTCCCCGCACCGAAGGCCAGGCCGAGGCGCTGGACGGGCTGATCGGAAGACACAGCCTCGACGCCGTGGTGGTGTTCGACGTCGGCGAGGACGCACTGGTCGAGCGCCTGCTGGAAAGGGGCCGGGTCGACGACACCGAGGAGACGATCCGCACCCGGTTCAAGGTGTACCAGGAACAGACCGCTCCCCTCCTCGACCTGTACAACTCCCGGGGCATCGTGGTCACCGTCGACGGTATCGGCGAAGTCGAGGAGGTCACCGACCGGATCCTCTCCGCTCTGTCCAACTACCAAGTGCAGGGCACCGGGTACCTGGGCGCTACCGAGGAGCGCTCATGATCACCATCAAGTCCAGACGGGAGTTCTCCAAGATGCAGAAGGCGGGCGCCGCCGTCGCCGCCATCCACGAGGCGGTGCGCGAGGCGGCCCGGCCCGGCGTCTCCCTTCTCGACCTCGAGGCGATCTCGGCCCGGATCCTGGAGGAGCGGGGATGCAAGTCGTCCTTCCTCGGCTACCACGGCACCTATCCGGCCACTCTCTGCCTCTCCCCGAACGACGTGATCGTCCATGGCATCCCCTCCCCTCGCCGTCTCGAGGAAGGCGACATCCTCTCGGTCGACGCCGGCGCCGTCTACGAGGGCTTTCACGGCGACGCCGCGTTCACCATGCCCATCGGCGAGGTCTCCGAGGAGGCGCAGCGTCTGATCGAGGTCACCGAAGAGGCGTTGTGGGCGGGGATCCGTCAGGTGCGCAAGGGCAACCATCTCGGTGACATCGGGGCGGTCATCGCCGAGGTGGGGGAGAGCAACGGGCTCGGGGTGGTCGAGGAGTACGTGGGTCACGGGATCGGCCGCCAGATGCACGAAGAGCCCCAGGTGCCCAATTACGGCCAGCGAGGACAGGGTCTGCGTCTTCGCAACGGTCTCGCCCTGTGCATCGAGCCGATGTTCAACATCGGCGCCAAGCACACGACGGTCGACCCCGACGGGTGGACCGTCCGCACCAGGGACGGCTCGCTCTCCGCCCATTGGGAGCACACCGTGTGCCTGACCCCGGACGGGCCCGAGGTGTTCACGGCCGGTGAGCAGCCGATTGCTGTAGAATTTGAGCAGAGTGCGGCCCGCAGTTAGCATTATCGGGTCGTGGCGGCGTGATTTGCGCCGCGCAACGCCTATTCAGGCCAGGACGTCGTCGTCCCCATCCTCGAATCAGACTTTCTGGGTCGGGTTCAACGGTGGCCTGGCAACGCTCGCGCACGTCCACGTGACAACCGGTGGGTTACACCTCGGGCGGCGGGCAACGAGTTTTGGAGCAGATGATGAAGGTAAGACCTTCCACCAAGAGAATGTGCGAGAAATGTCGGATCATCAGACGTCGTGGCCGCGTCTGGGTGATCTGCAGCAATCCCCGTCACAAGCAACGGCAAGGATGATCTGAGTGGCACGTATCGCCGGAGTCGATCTACCCCGGGACAAGAGGCTCGAGATCGGGCTGACCTACATCTATGGGATCGGGCTGACCCGTGCCCAAAAGGTCTGCTCCGACACCGGCGTCGACCCCGACACCCGGATCCGCCAGCTGACCGACGACGAAGTCACCCGGATCCGCCGCTACATCGAGGCCAACTTCGAGGTCGAAGGTGACCTGAGACGTGAGGTCCAGCAGAACATCAAGCGGAAGATCGAGATCGGCAGCTATCAGGGTGTGCGCCACCGCCGCGGCCTGCCGGTGCGCGGTCAACGCACCCACACCAACGCCCGGACCCGGAAAGGGCGTCGTGTCGCCATCGCCGGCAAGAAGAAGGTCACCAAGTAGCCATGGCAAAGCAACCAGGCGCCAAGCGTGTCCGTCGTCGGGAGCGAAAGAACATCTCCCACGGCCAGGCCCACATCAAGGCGAGCTTCAACAACACCATCATCTCCATCACCGACCAGACCGGCGCCACCGTCGCCTGGACCTCGGGTGGATCGGTCGGGTACAAGGGCTCGCGCAAGTCGACCCCCTATGCGGCCCAGGTCGCTGCCGAGGAAGCGGCGCGCCGGGCCGGCGAGCACGGCATCCGCAAGCTCGACGTGATCGTCAGCGGCACCGGCTCGGGTCGTGACACCGCGGTGAGGACCCTGCAGAACATGGGCATGGAGGTCACCTGGATACGTGACGTGACCCCGATCCCGCACAACGGCTGCCGCCCCAAGAAAAGGCGAAGAGGCTGATGGCCCGTTACACCGGTCCCCGTCACAAGGCCTGTCGCCGGGCACGCACCCCGCTGTGCCAGTCGAAGCGATGCCCGGTCGACCGTCGCCCCTACCCCCCCGGTCAGCACGGCCGCGGCCGGATCCGGGAGAGCGACTATCTGGTTCAGCTCCGCGAGAAGCAGAAGCTCCGGATGATGTACGGCGTCTTGGAGCGGCAGTTCCGCCGCTACTACGCCGAGGCCGCCCGTCGTCCCGGCATCACCGGCGACAACCTGCTCCAGCTGCTGGAGCAGAGGCTGGATAACGTCGTCTGGCGCGCCGGTCTCGCCGCAACCCGTCCCCAGGCCCGGCAGCTCGTCAATCACGGGCACTTCCAGGTCAACGGGAAGAAAGTGGACATCCCGTCCTATCAGGTCCGCCCCGGTGACGTCGTCACCATCAAGGAGAAGAGCAAGGACGCAATCGTCATCCAGCACGCCGTGGACACACAAGGACGCGAGGCACCGGCCTGGCTCAGTGTCGATCTCGGCGAGCGGAAGGTGGATGTGACCGATCACCCACGTCGGGATCAGATCGACACAGCCATCAACGAGCAGTTGATCGTCGAGCTCTACTCGAAGTGAGGTAATGCCTTGTTGATCGTCCAACGCCCCCAGATCGAAGAGGAAACGATCACCGACGTCAGGTCGAAGATCGTGGTCGAGCCGCTCGAGCCTGGCTTCGGGTACACCCTCGGCAATACTTTGCGACGGACCCTGCTCTCGCGGATTCCCGGTGCGGCCATCACCACGATCCAGATCGAGGGCGTGGAGCACGAGTTCTCCACCGTCCCCGGTGTGGTCGAGGACGTGGTCGACATCATCCTCAACATCAAGCGAATCGTGGTCCGCATGGAGGGACACGACACCCAGACCCTCTACCTGTCGGCCAAGGGCGCCGGCGAGGTGACCGCAGGCGACCTCAAGCTCCCGGCCGGGGTCGAGGTCGTCAACCCCGAGCTCCACATCGCCACCCTGAGCGCCAGCGGGCGTCTCGAGATGGAGATGACGGTCGCTCCCGGTGTGGGATACCGCACCGCCGACGGCAACAAGGGGGCCAGCTCGGTGATCGGGGTGATCCCCGTCGACTCGATCTTCTCCCCGGTGCGCCGGGTCTCCTACAAGGTGGAGAGCACCCAGGTCGGTCAGATGACCAACTTCGACCGGCTCGTCCTCGACGTCGAGACCAACGGCGCCATCGACCCGGGGGAGGCCGTTTCCTCCGCGGGCAAGACACTGCGCGAGCTGATGGGTCTGTTTGCCGACATCGGCGAGGGACAGGGGCTCGAGCTGGGCGAGGTCCAGCCCGAGTACACCGGATCGCCCGACCTCGAGCTCCCCATCGAGGCCCTCGATCTCTCGGAGCGCCCTCGCAACTGCTTGCGCCGGGCCCAGATCAAGACGGTGGGCGAGCTGGTCGAGCGCACCTCGGACGACCTGCTCAACATCACCAACTTCGGTCAGAAGAGCCTGGAAGAGGTGACGGCCAAGCTCGACGAGCTCGGTCTGAGCCTGGCCGATGCAGGCGGCGGCGGCGGCAACTGATGCCACGCCCCCGCAAGGGCCCCCGTTTCGGAGGGTCGCCGTCACACAACAAGAAGATCATGGCCAATCTGGCCATCGAGCTCTTCTTGCACGAGAAGGTGACAACCACCCTGCCCCGTGCCCAGGCGGTGAGACCTCTTGCCGAAAAGCTGATCACCAGGGCGCGGCGCGGTGATCTGCACGCCAAGCGGACGGTGCTGAGGACGATTCCCAACCGGGATGCGGTGGTGAAGCTGTTCGACGAGGTCGCCCCCCGCTACGCCGACCGTCAGGGTGGCTATACCCGGATCACCAAGCTGGGCCCCCGCCGCGGCGACGGAGCCGAAGAAGCAGTGATCGAGCTGGTCTGAGCCTTCGGCTCAGACTGCAACGAGCAATGAGCAATGAGCAACGGGCC
>DASUSU010000388.1:0-6167 GCA_036374915.1 Acidimicrobiia bacterium
ACCCGTTGCTTCATCCCGCCTGAGAGCTCGTGGGGATAGCTGTCCATAATCTTGCGCGGGTTGGCGATCTGAACCTCGGCCAGGGCCCGCGACACGAGTTGATCGACGTGACGGTGCAGCCTTGCCATCGCGCGCCGCCAAGGCGGGATACGGAGCAACATCCTCTCGACAGCGGTGGAGCGCTGGCGGGCCGCCCGCTCCACCAGCCAGGTGGCCCGGCCGCCCAACGCGTCGAGGAGATCTTCGGAGCGGTGCTCGTAGAACACCTCGGCCACCTGATCTCCGATGGAGAGCGCCGGGTTGAGAGCCTTACCGGGGTCCTGGAAGATCATCGCGATCCGCTCGCCGCGGATAGCCAGCAACTCGTCACCGGGAACGGTGAGGAGATCGACCGGGTCGTCGCCGGTCCGCCTTGCGTCCTTCGACCAGAAGTCGATCGTTCCGCCGGCGAAGATGCCAGGCGGCGTCTTCACGAGTCGGAGGAAGGAGCGGGCGGTGACACTCTTCCCACATCCGGTCTCTCCGACCAGCCCCAGCGTCTCGCCGTCCCTGATGTCGAATGAGATCCCATCCACGGCGTGGACCTCACCGGCCCGGGTGGCAAAGTGAACCCTGAGGTCCCGCACCGATGCCACGAGGGGAACTGTTGCCCTGGACGATGGAGAGGCGGCCGGTGCCGTCATCGACGCTCTGTCCTGGGGTCGAGCACATCTCGGAGCCCGTCCCCGACCAGGTTGAAGGCGAGTGCCCACAGGAACACCATGAGGCCGGGGAAGGTGGACGCCCACCACTTGCCGGCCGATATTCCCGCCTGACCGTCGGCCACCAGCACACCCCACTCGGCGAGTCCGGCCTCGGCCAGCCCAATGAAGCTGAGGGTGGCAGCGGTGAGGACGATCCCGCCCATGTCCATGGTGGCCTGGACCATGACCGGCGTGATCGAGTTGGGGAGGACATCCTTGCGATAGATCTTGAACCTGGAGTCCCCGCTCACACGGGCCGCGTCGACGTATTCGTTCTGTTTGATGTGGATGATCTGGCCTCTGATGATCCGGGCGTACTTGACCCAGAACACCACGGCCAAGGCAAAGATGATGTTGCCGAATGACGGGCCGAGGACCGCGGCTATGGCCAGGGCGAAGATCAACTCCGGAATGGCCAGGAACACGTCGACGATCCTCATCAATATCTCGTCGATCTTGCCCCCGATGAAACCGGCGAGGCTCCCCACGATGACCCCGACGGTGACGGTGATCCCGACCACGATGACGGACAGCTGCAACGACGTGCGGGCGCCCCAGAGGACGCCGTAGAAGACGTCTCCGCCCGTGGTCGTGGTGCCGAGGGGAAAGCCTGGTGTGCCGGGTGGTTCGTCACGGGCACCCCAGTCCCGAGGCATCTGATACGGATCAGGGACGTTGGGAGTGGTGAGGACCGGGGCCAGGATGGCCATGCTGAGGAGGAGGACGATGATGACCAGGCCGATGACGGTGGTTGGGTTGCGGAGCACCTCCCGGCTGACCTCGGCGAACCGGCGGGCTCGAACCGCCCACGGCCCCTGGATCGGGACCGGCGCCGGTGTCGGGGGAGCGGTGAGGTCGACCATCAGGCGCCCAAGACCACACGACGGTCGAGATAGGCATACATCACATCCACGACCAAGTTGACGAAGAGGAACAGGATGCTGGTGAACAGGACATAGGCCATGATCGTGGCCTGATCACCCCGCAGAACGGCGTCGGCCATCCATCTCCCGATCCCGGGCCATCGGTAGATGATCTCCACGACCACGGTCCCCTGGAGAAGGAAGCCGAAACCCAGCCCGATCACGGTGACAGTCGGGATCAGCGCATTTCGCCGGGCGTGACGGCGCAGGACGAGGCGTTCGGGGAGGCCTTTGGCCCTGGCCGCATCGACGTAATCCTCATTCAGCTCCTCGACCAGCGATGAGCGCATCATCCGGGCGATGATCGCGGTGGCGCCGAAGGCGAGAGTGAGGGAAGGGAGAACCAGGTAGTGGATTGCGTCGGCGAAAGCGGTGAAGTTGCCGGCGAGCAAGGCGTCCAGGGTGTAGATCCCGGTCGGATGGGCGATGGTGGCGAAGATCGTCGGGTCCGAACGCCCCGTGGAGAACCACCCCAGGTTCACCCAGAACAGGATGAGGAGCAGGATGGCGAACCAGAAGATGGGCATGCTGGCGCCACTGATCGAGACCACCCGAGTCACGTGATCGGGCAACCGGTCACGGCGAGCGCCGCCGAAGGTGCCCAGTCCGATCCCCATCAAGATCGCAATGATGGCGGCAAAGATCGCCAGCTCGAGACTGGCCCCGATCCGGTCGAAGAGAGCTTCGGTGACCGGCTGCGCCGACACCGCCGACCACCCCATGTCACCGGTGAGCACTCCCCCGGCCCAGGCCAGGTATTGGACCGGGAGCGGGTCGTTGAGCCCGTATCGGTCCTCGAGCTCCGCCACCTCCTCGGCTGACATCTCGTGCTCGATGTAGATCGCTATCGGGTTGCCCCCCACGCGGGAAAGGGCGAACACGATTATCGAGGTGCCCACGATGATCAGGGGGAAGATCATGAGCCTTCGGATGACGTAGTCGCGTATCTGCATGCCGGGCTATGGCGGAATGTACCGGAGGGGCCGGGCAACCCCGACCCCTCCGTCCAGTGTGGTGCCTACCCCTTGTCGAAGTAGGCGAACTTGATGCTCGGGCGTGGCCAGAGCGGGTTCATGGCGAAGTTCTGCACCCAGCTCCGATGCGCCATCAGCGCCCGCTCGTTGCCTGGGATGAGCCATACCGGGTCCTCGTAGAGGAGACCGGTCAACTCCTGGTAGATCTCCACCCGCCGATCCTGGTCCAGCTCGACCGCAGCCTCGTCGACCAACGATGCGATCAGATCAGGATCGGCATATGCGTTGGCGAACCCGTGCACCGAGCCCCACTCCCCATCGGGGTGGATGTAGGCATCGAATAGAGCCGCCGGATCGGCGAAGGGGTCGGCGTTCTTGATCCAGGCCGCGTACTGCAGTGGATCCTGGGCGTGAGCCTCGTCGAACTGGGTCTCCACCACCGCCAGCACCCGGATCTGGAAGGCGGGGTTGAGCTCCGCCATCGAGTCGGCGAGCACCAGGCCGGCGATCTCGAAGATCCCGCCCTCTTCGGCGATGACGGTCATCGTGAACCCGTCGTCCCAGTAGCCGGCCTCGGTGAACGCAGCCTCGGCCGCCGCCAGGTCACGTTCGAAGGTGGGCAGCGACTCGTCGTACCCCAACATTCCCTGGGGGAGGTAATGGGGAATCGGCGCTCCCAGCCCGGCCATGGCCCCGTCGACGAACGCCTGGTAGTCGAAGGCCAGGTTGAATCCCCGCCTCACGTTGACATCGTGGAAGAAGTCGACCGGGATGGTGTCCTCGGGTGGCAGTGAGCCCTCGGGGATGTTCATGTTCATTCCCATGTGCACCGGCTCGAGCAGGAAGTCGCCCGAATAGATCTCGACACCCTCGGCGCCTTCCAAGTCGCCGATGAAGGTCGGATCGGTCTCGATCGAATCGTAGTCACCGGCCTGAAGCCCGAGGGCCCTCACATCGGAGTCGGCCACCTGATCGATACGAGCGTCGAGAGCTGCCGGCTCACCCCAGTAGTCCTCGAAGATCGAGAGTTGCATGTTCTCCCCGCGATTCCAGGCCTCGAGGGTGTAAGGGCCCGTGCCGACCATGTTGGCCGTCATGAACTCGTTGACCACGCCCTCCTGGACCCCGCCATTGGCCTCGATGGCCTCCTGACTGGCGATGGAGGCCACTGCGGCGGTGACCACCGAGTTGAGGAACGCCGCGTTGCGGTCGTTGAGGGTGACAACGAAGTTGTTGCCGTCGACAGCGGTGGAAGCCACCAGATCGGCAAGGACACTGCTGTTCCCTTCCGGCAGGTTCATGGTCAGGACCCGGTCCCAGTTGTACTTCACGACGTCGGCAGTCAATTCGCTGCCGTCGTGGAACACGACCCCTTCACGGATCGGGAATGTGTAGGTGAGCCCGTCCTCCGAGATGAGCCCGTTGTCGACCGAGGGGACCTCACTCGACAGGGACGGGATCAGGTCGGGCCCGCCGGGGCCGATCTCGACCAGACGCTCGTAGACCTGGGCGATGACGGTCTCGCCCGCCTCCCCCGCCGCGACCTGCGCCGGGTCGACACTGAGCGGCTCGTCATCTGCCGCATGCACGTAGAGGCCCGGGTTGACTATCTCGCCGGAGGCCGCCGCAGTGGTCGTAGGCTCGCCGGGTGGTGACGTCTCACCCGGGGCTTCGGTTTCGGTGGGGCCCTCCGTGCCCCCCGTCGTGGTGTCCGTGGTCTCTCCCGTGCAGGCTGCGAGCACAGCCAGCGCAACTAGCAGGGCCAGGATTCGGGGAACTCGCCTTTGATCAAAGGCCGACATCTTCTCCTCCAATGGTTGGATAGCAATCGTTTGCTATGCCTTTTCTGCACAATATATGATTCGTGGTGCCCACCGCAACCATTTCGGGTGAGTCAGCGAAAGTCGCGCGACTGCACGGTCTGCACCCCGATCGGCTCGAAGGAGCGGGCCACGATGTTGGTCACCCCGTCGTGGTACTCGAGACGGCCGTGGATGACCAGGGCGGGGCTCCTCCGCACCACCTGACGGTGGGCCGCCCAGACGTCGGGCAGCACGACGATGTTCAACAGCCCGGTCTCGTCCTCCAGGTTGAGGAAGTAGACACCTTTGGCGGTACCGGGCCGCTGTCGATGGGTGACGACACCCGCCACCTTTATCCGCGACCCGTTGCGCTGCATGTCGAGGGCCTCGGCCGCAGTCAGGCAACCGTCGAGCTGGTCCCGGACAAAGCTCATCGGGTGCCGGTTGGAGACCCCGGTCGACCACAGGTCGGCCCGATGCTCCTCCTCGGCTCCCATCCCGGGAAGGACAGGAGCCTCCACCCCCGGTGACAGGGCCAAACGCTCCGGATCGATCTCGGCCAGGGCGCCGGCGGCCCACATCCCCTCCCGGCGACCGAGCCCGATCGACTCCAACGCACCGGAGGCGGCCAGACCTTCCAGCGCCTCCACCCCGAGCCCCGTCCTCGACGCCAGATCCTCGGGCGAGGTGAACTGCCCGCCCAGGATCCTGGCCGCCTCGATCCGGGTCACCTCCTTCTCCCCCAGGTTCCTCACATATCGCAGCCCCATCCGCACCCCGACCGGCGGGCGGATCGGGTCGTCGACGGTGCCTCTCCCCCGCCGCCAGCTCTCTCCCAGATAGGTGACCGCGTCGTCGGGGTCGGCCTCGATCGGCTCCACGGTGCAGTCGTGCCAGGACACGTTGACATCTGGTCCGATCACCACCACCCCGTGACGCTGCGCGTCCTGGACCAGCGAGTTGGGGCTGTAGAAGCCCATCGGCTGGGCGTTGAGCAGCCCGGCGAGGTACTCGGCCGGATAGTGGAAGCGGAGCCAGGCCGACATGTAGACGATGTAGGCGAAGCTCACCGAGTGGCTCTCGGGAAAGCCGAAGGCGGCGAACCCCTGCAGCTTCTCCCAGATCTCGTCCGCCGCCGCGCCGACGATCCCGTTGCCCGCCATCCCGACGTAGACCTCCTCGCGGAGCCGCCCCATCGCCTTCTCCGACCGCTTGTGGGTCATCGCCTGCCGGAGCCGGTCGGCCTGTCCCCCGTCGAACCCGGCACAGACCCGGGCCAGCTCCATCAGCTGCTCCTGGAAGATGGGGACGCCGAGCGTCTTCTTCAGGATCGGCTCGGCCGAAGGATGAGGGTATCGCACCGGCTCCTCCCCGCTGCGACGACGCAGATAGGGATGGACCGACTGGCCTTGGATCGGTCCGGGGCGGATCAGGGCTACCTCCACCGCCAGGTCGTAGAAGGTCTTCGGCTTCATCTTGGGCAGGGTGGCCATCTGGGCGCGGGACTCGATCTGGAACAGCCCCACCGTGTCGGAGCGGGTGATGGAGCGATAGATGGCCTGCTCCTGGGGGATGTCGGCCAGGTCGATGTCGACCCCGTGGGTGTCAACGATCAGGTCGTGGGCCAGGTGGAGGGCGTTGAGCATTCCCAGCCCGAGCAGGTCGAACTTGACGATCCCCACCGCCGCCGAGTCGTCCTTGTCCCACTGGAGCACGGTCCGCCCC
>DASUSU010000389.1:0-2263 GCA_036374915.1 Acidimicrobiia bacterium
ACGCCATAGAAGACCGGGTGCCGCGCCCTGATCCCGATGTTGACATCGGCGCCCTTGTCGCCCGACCGACCGTGGGCGATGGCGATCAGAGGCAGGGACTCGGTGGGGCCGTCGAACTCCTCGAAACCGACCGCCGCTGAAGGTGGCGACTCACCAGTGCCAACCACCTCATGGAATGGAATCTCGTCGCCTCCGAGCTCGATCACCGGGACGACCGCCTCTCTGGCGACGGGGAAACACTCGAGTCTGATCAGCGGTGTGGGCCGGGGTAGGCCGGACCCGCCTCCTGACACCCCCGGTGGGCCTCCCAACGCCAGGGACGGGATCTCCCGGATGAATCCGGCCACGGCCTCTTGGTGGTCGTGATGGACGGCGATCTTGAGGATCACCTCCCGGGTACCTCCGGCGCGGGCATGTGGTCCGTAGGTCGCCTCTGCACCGAGCACCTCGATCGAAGTCTCCCGGAACTCATCGAGCCCGGCCGCCTCCAGCATGCGTCGACCTCTCTCCAGGATGTCTTCGCCGGCGCGACGTGCCTTGTCGGCAGCCTGACGGCCTCCGATGAAGAGAAGCATGGTCGCCCGCCAGCCGTCCTGAATCTGGGCACAGCCTTTGAGGGTCGGCGGCGGCGCCCAACCCCGGGCACCTGAGACCGCAACACGGTTGGGCCCGACCTCCTCGAGGGTCACCATCCGCCAGTCGCAGGTGACATCGGGCAGGAGATATCGGGCGGGGTCGCCGATCTCATAGAGAAGCTGCTCGGACACGGTGCGTATGTCGACCAGGCCGTCAGAGCCCTCGGCGGTCGTCATGACGAACGACCCGTCGTGGGACACTTCGGCTATCGGGAAACCAGGATTTGCCCAGGTGGAAATGTCCTTCCAGTCGGTGAGCAGCCCACCGCTCGACTGTGGGCCACACTCGAGGAGGTGACCGGCCAGGGAGCCCGCCGAGAGGAGGTGAAATTGCCAGGGGCCCCACCCGAACTCGTGAATGAGAGGGCCCAGGGTGAGGGCCGAGTCGACCACCCGGCCGGTGACCACGATCTCCGCTCCGGCATCAAGTGCAACTGCAATGGGGCGAGCCCCGAGATAGACGTTGGCCGAGATCGGATCTGCGGACAGGCCGGCTCCGGCGCGAACCGCTCCGTTGCCCATCAGGTCGTCACCGGCCACCACGGCCACCCCTGCTTCCGAGTCCGCTTCCCTGATGAGGGCCGCCGCCGAGTGCGGGTTGACGCCACCAGCGTTGGTGATCACTCTCATGCCGGCTGCCCGGTAGGCGCTGACGTTTTCGGCGATGGTCTCGATCAGGTCACGGGCGTATCCCTGACTCGGGTCCTCGGCCTTGGCTCTGCTCAAGATCGCCATCGTGATCTCGGCAAGACCCTCGTAGACGATGTAGTCGCTGCGACCGTCGGCGAGGAGCTGCGGTGTCGACAGCGCGGAGTCACCCCACGCCCCCGCCGCCCCTGCGATGGCGACCTTCCCGGGTGCTGACATCTGGGGCAAACTAATGTCGCTCAATCCATGAGGCTCACGCCGTTCACCGAAGAGCACGATCTCCTTCGCGCCACGGTCAGGGACTGGGTCGACAGCGAGATCGCTCCTCACGTGGCCGAGTGGGAAGCGGCGGGTGACTTCCCCGATGATGTCTTTCACCGGGCCGGCGAGCTCGGGCTCCTCGGTCTCGCCTTTCCCGAATCGGCCGGCGGCCAGGGTGGCGACTACTGGTCCCAGGTCGTATTTCTCGAGGAAGTGGGCAGAGTCAGCCAACCGATCGCGATGGTCCTCTCGGTGCAGACCGACATGGCCACCCCTCCGATCCTCGAATTCGGCACTGAAGCCCAAATCGAGCGATGGTTGAAGCCCGCCCTGCGCGGCGAGCTGATCGGAGCCATCGGCATCACCGAGCCCGACACCGGATCGGACGTCGCATCGATCCGGACCCACGCCGAACGCGATGGCGACGAATGGGTTCTCAACGGATCGAAGATGTACATCACCAATGGGGCCCGCGCCGACTTCATAACGATGGTGGTCCGAACCGGCGAGCTCGATCAGGCAAACCCGTGGGGAAGCATCTCGATGTTCATCGTCGACACCAGCCTTCCCGGCTTCACCGTCTCACAGAAGTTGGAGAAGGCGGGAATGCGTCTCTCCGACACGGCTCTTCTGTACATGGACGATGTCCGGCTTCCTGCCGAAGCCCTCCTCGGGGTGGAGGGCGAAGGCTTCAAGCAGATCATGTGGGAGCTCCAGGG
>DASUSU010000390.1:0-3210 GCA_036374915.1 Acidimicrobiia bacterium
GTGCTTCCGGAGCGGGTCGGGACCCTGTGGAATCTCCCGGCAACCAACCTCTACGCGCCGTGGGACCGAGCCGGCTACATACCGATGCGGTCTTGGATCGGCCAACAGGTACGGCGTCTCGATCAGGCCGCCCGGTACAGGTCGCTGTTCCACCTCTGGTTTCACCCGCACAACCTGCTGGAGCAACCCGAGGTGGCCCTCGAGGGTCTGGAGCGCATCCTGCGCAGGACCGCCCGGCTCCGGGAACAGGGCCGCATCGAGAACCTGACCATGGGTGAGCTCACCGACCGGCTCAACGGATCGCGTCCCGGGGCGGGTGAGGTGCGGCCCTCCGTCATGGATGACGCCGGATGATCGTCGAGATCATCGGCCCGGGGGGGGTGGGCAAGACGACCGTGGAACCGCTGGTCGCAGAGCGGCTCGGCATCAGCTACTACCCGGGGCGGAAGAGACACGGATTCCAGGGCGAGCCGATCGGCGGTTGGCGGCTGTGGTCAGGGCGGATCTGGTCGATGATGTCGAGACCGGGCCTGTCGATCGCGGCGTTTCGGTCCCACCACGGCTCGGCCCGGCAAAGAGCGTGGTTCGCCATGGACATCTGCCGCCGGGAGAGAAGTGCGTCCAGGTCGCGGCGACTCGGTGACGGGGTGGTGGCCAGCGGGCCGATCCATGCCCTGTGCATGATGATGGGTGCAACCGGCTCGGACATGTCCCCGGTGCTGGCCCGGGTCACACCCGCCGACGTGTACGTGCGGCTCGAGGCCGATGCCGAGGTGGTTACCCGTCGGCTCGCCGGCCGGCTCGGGCAACCCGAGACTGACCTGAGCACGCACGAGGAGTGGATGAGACGCTACGAGGAGGCGGCGGCCAGGATCTTCGAGCGTCTCGACCGCCCTGTGATCGTGGTCAGGGCGGACGGCGCTCCCGATCAGATCGCCGAGCAGATCGCGGCTCTGGTGAGGCCCTTCCTCGACGACCGACCCGGTGTCCAGGGGTGATCGTCGAGCTGATCGGGCCGATGGCCGTGGGCAAGACCACCATTGCCCCGCTGGTGGCGGAGCGACTGGGCATCGCCCACTACCAGGGACAGGCATTTCACGGCCTGGACAACGCCCCGCTCACCCGGGGACAGCTCGGAGCGGACCGGTTCCTGTCGGTCCTGCGCAACCCCCGGCTGTTCCTCAACACGATGCGGCAGCACGCCGGATCGCCCAAGGAGCGCTTCGGGTTCGCACTCAACATCTGTCGCCGTGATCGGTTCGCTTCCCAGGCGGCCAGGGCGGCCGGCGGAATCGTGGCCAGCGGACCGGTCCATGCCATCTGTCAGGCCTCGGCCTGGATCCGACAGGACATGACCGGGCTCGCCCCGCTGATCACACCTGCCGATGTATACGTCCGGCTCAAGGCGGACCCGGCGGAGGTGACACGTCGTCTCGCCACCCGCCAGGAGTTCCCGCGCGAGTACGTCGCCCAGCACCAGGACTGGATCGTTCGCTACGACGCGTTGGTCGATGACATGCTCGCCGCGCTGAATCGACCCGTCATCGAGGTCTCTGCCAACGAAGGGCCTGAGATCGTGGCCGACCAGGTCGCATCGCGCCTGGCCGACCTGTCCGATCCCGCCTAGACCAAATGCTCGCTACCCGGTGGGGACGAACTCGTTGGTGAACACGTCCTCGGGCTGGAGGTCGTGAGGGATGCCCAAGGCTTCACTCACATAGCCCAGGTTGGTGGCGACCACATCGGAATCGATCAGACCGGTCTCGTTGATCAGCTCCCGGTAGTCCTCCCACTCCGCAATCACGTCTTCGGCCGAGATCTCCGGGGCGCGGGCCGCGACCAGATCGGCGATCTCCTCAGGGGTTGCCGTGAGGACTCCGTCCAGAGACTCCTTCATTGCCGCGACCATTCTCCCCACCAGGTCGGGATCGCTCTCGATGAGGTCGTCACGCACTATGAGGGTGTGGGCGTATCCGACCAACCCGAAATCGTGGAGATCGAGGTAGTAGACATCGACGCCGGCGTTCTCCGCCAGCGCCTCCATCGTGGCTACGTTGCCGCCTTTGTAGACCTCGAGCCCGTCCACGGTGCCTTCGAGGATGAGTGCCGGCGAATAGGTGACCGACTCGATGGTGACCGAGTCGGGATCCAGACCGTTCTCGGACAGAACCAGCGGCAACAGCAGCTGGGAGACACTGAAGGGGATCATGCCCACGGTGGTCCCCGCAAGATCCTCCAGAGTCTGTGCCGGCTTCGTCGTCAGGATCCCGGCCTGAGGATGATCGATCGGTGAGAACACCGCAGTCGTCTCCGAGCCGACCTCGGCGCGGTTGGTGAGATAGGCGATCAGGCTGGCTTGGGCGAACTGGACCTGGTCCTCGTTCAATTGCTGCATCGAGAACTGGCTGCCCTGACCGGGTATCAGCTCCAGCTCGATGCCGTGCTTGGCGAAGATTCCGTGCTCGATCCCGTAGAGATGTGTTCCCCACGCCGGCTCCGGAAGGAAGTGCATTTGCAGCGCCACCGGGGTCAACTCCACCGGCTCCGATGTGGTCGATTGTGTTCCTTCGGTGCCACAGGCGACCAGCGCCAACGAGGCCACGAGCAGAACACCCGTGATCGATCTGATGCGATTCATGTGTGATGACTTCCTATCGGTTGTTTCATAGTTGACGCCTCGGCTCCGGAGCTCTCATACGGCCTCATCTGGCCGATGGTCGCCAGCGGAGCACCCTAGTTTCCACCCATGCCAGCAGGGCATATAGGACCATTGAGCCGACCGCGATCACCAGTATCGCGGCGAAGACGAGCTCGGTGTTGAGCTGGACCCCGGCGGCAACGATCAGGTGGCCGAGGCCCTCACGTGAGGCCACGAACTCGGCCACGATCGCCCCGATGATTGCGATCGGCAGTGCGATCTTGAACCCGTCGAACATGGCGGGGAGTGAGTGGGGAATCCGGATCTTGATGAACTGCTGGCGCTTCTTGGCCTTCATCAGGCGGGCCAGATTGATCAGGTTGGGCTCGATCTCGTACATCCCCGTCGCGGTGTTCACCACGATGGGGAAGAACGCGATCATGAAGGAGAGCGCGATCTTCGACTGGACGCCGAGCCCGAGCCAGATGATGAGAAGGGGGGCGAAGGCGACTTTCGGCACCGCATTGAATGCCACCAGATAGGGCATGACCACCCCACGGAGCAACGGGACG
>DASUSU010000391.1:0-2222 GCA_036374915.1 Acidimicrobiia bacterium
CGAAGGCCAGGGCTGGGTGATCACGAGGAACCCTCCGCCTCCCAAGGGAACGCTGTTCCCGTCATCGTCGACCACATCGGCCGCGATGCCCGGGAACGGCTTGGTAGCCGATCCCGGCTTGGTCGCCGTGATCCCGGACAGCGGGGTGATCATGATCGCCCCGGTCTCGGTCTGCCACCAGGTGTCGACGACGGGGCAGTTTCCCTTCCCCACGTGCTCGTGATACCAGATCCAGGCCTCGGGGTTTATCGGCTCGCCCACCGTCCCGATCACCCGCAGAGTCGACAAATCGTGCTTGTCGACGTGCTCGTCACCCCATTTCATGAAGGCGCGGATCGCAGTCGGAGCCGTATAGAAGATGGTGACGCCGTAGTCGTCGATGATCTGCCAGAGACGGTCGAAATCGGGGAAATTGGGAGCCCCCTCGTACATGACACCTGTGGTCCGGTTGGCCAGCGGCCCATAGACGATGTAGCTGTGCCCGGTCACCCAACCGATGTCGGCGGCACACCAGTAGACGTCTGAGTCGGGCTTGATATCGAACACATACGAGTGGGTCGTCATCACGCCGGTGAGATAGCCACCCTGGGTGTGGACGATGCCCTTGGGCTTACCGGTGGTTCCCGAGGTGTACAAGATGTACAGCGGGTCTTCGGCGTTCAGCACCTCGGGCTCACATTCCTCGGACTGGTCCTCGATGAGGTCGTGCCACCAGATGTCGCGGCCCTCTTTCATCGGCACGCCATGGTCTGTCCGATTGACCACTATCGAGTGCTCGATGCCTGGGGTCTTCTCCAGCGCCTCGTCTGTGTTCAGCTTGAGAGGGACCACGTTTCCCCCGCGCCAGGCACCGTCTTGGGTGATGACGATGCGGGCGTCGGCATCGAGTATGCGTGAGGAGAGGGCGTCCGCGCTGAAACCGCCGAAGACCACAGAGTGGACCAGGCCGAGACGGGCGCAGGCGAGCATGGCAATGGGCAGCTCGGGGACCATGCCCATGTAAATCGCCACCCGGTCGCCCTTCTCGAGCCCGAGGCTCTTCAGCCCGTTGGCGAGCCGGTTGACCTCTCTGGCCAGGTCGGAATAGGTCAGTGTCCGGGTGTCGCCTGGCTCACCGACCCAGTGATAGGCCACCTGGTCGCCATGGCTGTCGAGGTGACGATCGAGGCAGTTGTAGGAGAGGTTGAGCTCACCGTCCTGGAACCACTTGAAGAACGGAGGGTTGGAGTCATCGAGGACTTCTCTGGGCTCGGTGAACCAGGAGATGCGCTCGAGAGCCTGCTTCTGCCAGAAGGCCTCGAAGTCGGCGTCCGCCTCCTCGTGTATTCCCGGCTTGGCATTGGCCTGGGCCGTGAACTTCTCCGACGGCGGAAACGTCCGCTCTTCTTGGAGCAGGTTCTCGAGGGCCTGCGACATGGATTCAGTCCTCCTGGTTGCCTACGTCCATGTTCGATTTCATCGAACTGGAACCCGATCTCATCGGGCCCGAACCTACCAGCGACCGGTAGCGCCACACCATGAACAGGCCCACCAGGGCGGCGACAAAGAGGAACGAGTCGCCGATGGTGGAGTAGATGGTGGAGGTGGACAGCCCGATGTCCCCGTAGAAGACGACCGACTCCCCGGTCTCGGTAGTCGAGTCGAACGAGCCCTGGTAGTCGATGATCGTCGACTTGCCGGTGACGGCGGCATGGACCACTGGAATCCCCAGTTCGACGGCGCGCATCCTGGTCATGCCGATGAACTGGCCGGAGGTGGGCGCATCGGCCCCATAGGAGGCCTTGTTGGTGGTGACCGCCAGAGCATTGGCCCCAGCCCGCCTGTGTTGGAGGGCGTAGCGGGAGAACCCGCCCTCCCAGGAGATCACGGACCCCAGTTGGATCGCACCAACATCGAAGACCACCGGTCCGTCACCAGTGATCATGTCCCTCGGAACCTGATCGAGCGCTGGAATCCACTCGAACAACGGTCGAGCCGGGATGTATTCACCAAACGGCACAGGATGCTGTTTGCGGTACTCGCCCTCGATGTCCCCCTCCGCATCGAAGAACACGTTGGCGTTGACGAACTCGTCCTGGCCCACGATGCGATCCCCGCCGACCAGGATGGCTGCCCCGATGCGTCTCGCCTGCTCGGCGATCGCAATCCTGACCTCGTCGTTCAGCACCGGGTCGGCGTTCGTCGAGCCGGTGGAGCTCTCCGGCCACACCACCAGCTCGACC
>DASUSU010000392.1:0-12252 GCA_036374915.1 Acidimicrobiia bacterium
CCTCTTGATGGGATTCCGGACCGGTCCCAGGGAGCCACGGGAAGAACAGGAGCAGGACGACCCCGGGGAGGACCTGTTTGCCGGTGGGCTCACATAGAGCTCCGGGAACGGGAAGCCTGCATAGGCCGCCGCACCGGGTAAGTTTGAACGACGTTGGGAGCCAGGGGTAGGGACGAGAATGACTGACGATCAGCCCGTTTCGCGGGACAACAAGAACATTTGGATCATCGTCCTCGCCGTGGTGGTGACGGTGTTGCTCGGGGCGATCATCGGTTTCGTGGCCACCGGCGGACTCTCCGACGACCCCGCAGCCGAGTCTCCTGTCGCAACGACCACCACATCGCCTGCCGTTGTCACGACGCTGCCGCAGACGACGACCCTCCCGCAGACCCAACCCCCGGCGACCGATGCTCCCGGGCAGCTGACGATCGAGGCGGTCGAGGACACCTACACCAACTCGAACGATCCTGCCGACGTCAGCGGATTCGACGACGTGCTTGAGTTGGAGGACGATCCCCCGGAGATCAAGAGCGCCCTGATCCGTTTCGACACCGCCGGCACTCCCGACGTCGAGGTCCAAGGCCTGACTCTTCGGCTGTTCGTGGTCTTCTCCTCGGGGGCGGCGATAGAGGTGCACCGTGTCGAGGGGTCGTGGTCCGAGGCCGACACCACCGCCGACTCCGCTCCGGCGGTCGGAGAGCTGATCGGGACCATCCCTCCCGGGGTGACGGAGGGTGAATTCGTCGAGGTCGACCTGACCGGACTGGTCACCGTGCCCGGGCCCGTCGATCTCTATCTGACCACAGCGGGGGATGACACGATCGAGATCGCCTCGAAAGAGAGCGGCGCCAACGCTCCGGCCCTGATCGTGCATTGGACCCCTTGACCGCGACCTGACCACCGGTTGGGAGGCGGAGCGAGGATGGAACGACACAGATCCGAAGGCGGTCCTGTCGTCCACATCCTGCCCTTCGATCTGGCCAGAGGCGCCCAACGCTATGCCCGCGCCCTCGTCGACCTACTCGACACGCCCGACCAGCGCCACCTGATCCTCACCCTGTTCGCAGCCGGGCCGGTGCTGCTCCGCCCCGACGTGGAGCTCGATGTCCCCCAGGGGATGCTGCGCCGACTCGGCGTGGATCCCAGGGTGGTGCTTCGTCTGAGGAGCACCCTGAAGGAGCTGAAGCCTGACGCGGTCGTGGCCCATGGAGGAGAGCCGGCCAAGTATGTCGCTCTGGCCGCGCCGCGCCGGCTTCCCGTGGTCTATCTGAGCATCGGCAGCGCCCACCCGAATCTGAGCCGCCCCCTGAGCCGGGCCATTCATCGCATGTACACCCGTCGCGCCGACGTGGTGGTGGCGGTCTCGAATGACGTGGCCGCCGAGGTGCGTGCGATGCCCGGAGTGCTCGAGAGTCGGGTGGTGGTCATCCCCAACGGCCGGGACCCCGGGCTGTTCCGGCCAGGGGAGACACGGCGGGAGGGGCCGGTGCGAATGATCTTCGTGGGTCACCTCGACGCCGGCAAGCGTCCCCAGCGCTTCATCGACCTGGTCGGCGAGCTGCGTCGTCGCGGGCTGGAAGTCGAGGCGCAGATGGTGGGCGAAGGCCCTCTCGCCGATGAGATTGCTCCCGCCGCGGAGGCGGCCGGAGTTGCGTTGCTCGGTCGGCGGGACGACGTGGCCCGCCTCATGGCCGACAGCGACCTCCTGGTCCTGACCAGTCGTCCCCCGGAGGGGATGCCCGGTGTGCTCATCGAGGCCGGTCTGAGCGGGCTGGCCGCGGTGAGCACTCGCATCCCCGGGTCGGCAGACGTGATCGACGACGAGGTCACCGGGCTGCTCGTCGACGTCGAGGACTTCGCCGATCTGGTCGACGCCACCGAGACTCTCGTGACCAACCCCGAACTGAGGGCGGAGATGGGACGCCGGGCTCGCGAGCTGTGTCTGCAGCGGTTCACACTGGAGGCGACAGCGGATCGATGGCATCGTGTGCTGGGCGGTCTCATCGGGCAGGGTGCGACGAGTTGACGGTGGCTCGACCCGGCAGATGACGATACTGGGACGCCGGAGGTCACAGACTCGGATGGATCGGAGCCCGGGAGCGCCCAGATGACAACACCCGCCGCATCGGACCAGGGCGGGTTCAAGGTCGCCCATCTCACCACGGTCGACCTCAGCCTCCGCTTTCTGGTCAGACCCCAGCTCCTTGCCGTCATCGAGGCGGGAGGCGAAGCGGTCGGGGTGAGCGCCCCCGGGCCGTGGGTCGCAGAGCTGGAAGGCGACGGAGTCAGACACGTTCCCCTGACCGCCTCGACCCGGGGCATGAGCCTCTCCAACGACTTGAAGACGATGCTCCAGTTCTGGCGGGTGCTGCGGGCCGAGCGCTTCACCGTGCTGCACACCCACAACCCCAAGCCGGGTGTGTACGGGCGCATCCTCGGTCGTCTCGCCGGGGTGCCGCTGGTGGTCAACACCATGCACGGTCTCTACGCCACCGAGGACGACGCCCCCTTGAAACGCGCCGTCGTCTATTCGCTGGAGGCGATAGCGGCGCGCTTCTCCGACGCCGAGCTGCATCAGAACGAAGAGGACCTCGCCTTCTGCAAGCGCACCCGGATCCTTCCCCCGGGGCGGGGCCGTCTCCTCGGCAACGGGGTGAACCTCGAGCGATTCGACCGGGAGCGGGTCGATCCGTCGGCCCGGGAGCGGCTCAGGGCCGAGTTCGGCGCCGGGAGCGACGACGTGGTGGTGGGGATGGTGGGCCGTCTCGTCGCCGAGAAGGGCTATCCCGAGCTGTTCGAGGCTGCCACCAAGCTGGGAGACGGCTACGTCGTGGTCGTGGTCGGCCCCGACGACCCGGAGAAGTCCGACGCGCTTCCCGGGGGGGCAGTTGAGAACGCGACCGCGGCCGGGGTGCGTTTTCTCGGCATGCGCACCGACATGGAGGATCTCTACTCGGCGATGGATCTCTTCGTGCTCCCCTCCCATCGGGAGGGCTTCCCCCGGGCGGCGATGGAGGCGGCGGCGATGGGCCTGCCCGTCGTGGCCACCGACATCCGGGGCTGTCGTCAGGTGGTAGAGGAGGGCGTCAACGGCTTCCTGGTCCCGGTCCGTGACCCGGAGGCCCTGGCCGTGGCCATCTCGAAACTCGGCGCGGACCGGGAGCTGCGCGAGAAGATGTCGCTGGCCAGTGCCCGCATCGCCCGGGAGCGCTTCGATGAGCAAGAGGTGGTCCGGATCGTCATGGACACCTATCGCGACGGTCTCATCGATAAAGGCCTCGGACACCTGATGCCTTCGGCGATGATCGCCTCGCCACCCCGTCTCCAGATGCGGGAGGGAGAGCCAGGCGATGCCCGGACTCTTGCCGAGCTCCACGCCACCGAGATCGCCACGGGATTCCTGCCTCTGCTCGGGCGCGGTTTCATGAGAGTCCTCTACACCGCCCTGATCTCGTGGAAGGACGCGGTCGTGCTGGTGGTCGAGGACGGCGGGGGGCCGGTGGCGTTCACGGTCGGGGTCCGGGACGTGGGTGAGTTCTACCGGCACTTCTCCAGGCGCTACGGATGGCGCGCCGGGCTGGCCGCCATTCCTTCACTGGTCCGACCGAGCAACCTCCGCCGTGCCTGGGAGACATTCCGCTACGGGCAGGCCCCGGTGGAGGTCCCGGCGGAGCTGTTGTCGATGGTGGTCGCGCCGAGGGCACGGGGGCGCGGGCTCTCCGTGATGCTGGGGGCGAGACTCCTCGACGAGATGAGCCAACGCGGAGCCCAGGCGGTGAAAGTCGTCGTCGGCTCGGAGAATCAGACCGCGCTGGGCGCATATCGAAAGATGGGGTTCAAGGACACCGAGCGGATCCAGGTGCATGCCGGGGAGAGCTCCGAGGTTCTGGTTTGGCGCCCCTGATCGTTGCCGCTGCAGTGTGTCTGGGGTGGTGCATGTTCGCCGTGTGGCTCGGCCCCAGGATCGGGTATCTCGACCGGCCCGATGATCCTGCCCTCAAGGCCCACGAGTCTCCGGCGGTGCCTCTGGGTGGCGTCGGCATCTTCCTCGGGGTTCACCTGGCCGCTCTGGCCAGGGGCGGGCTCGATACCGGCTTGCTCGCCGCCACCGGGATCGTCCTCGTCCTGGGCCTGGTCGACGACCGGCGCGGTCTGCCTCCCGTGGTGCGTCTCGGAGTCGAGCTTGCGGCGGCGGTCGTCCTGGTCGTCGGAGGAGAGCTGGCGGGGGGGCCGGTGTTCACCGTTCTCGGAGTCGCCCTGGTGGTGCTGGCGGTCAACGCGGTCAACCTGTTCGACGGTCTCGACGGCCTTGCCGCCTCGGCCACCCTGGTGACCGCCCTGGGTCTGGCCTGGATGGCCGACGGCAAGGGTCTCGGCACCGAGGTGCCGCTGGAGACTGCCGCCGCGATCGCCGGCTTCCTCGTGCTCGGGTGGCACCCGGCGAAGGTGTTCCTCGGCGACGCGGGGGCCTACGTGCTCGGAGTGGTGCTCGCAAGCGTGATCCTGGAGACGTCGGGCGAGAGCAGCGCACAGCTCATGGTCAGCTCCGGCGTGTTGGGGGTCCTGGCCATCGACCTGGCCGTCACCATGCTGCGACGGAGAAGGTCAGGTCACCCGATGTTCCTCGGCGACCGAAGCCACGTCTACGACCAGATGCGTGATCGAGGGCTCTCGGTTCCCAACGTCGCTCTGGTGGTTGCCGCCGCTCAGGCGGCCCTGGTGGTCATCGTTGTGATCGTCGATCGTTTCCTGCCGATGTGGCAGAGCCTGACGGTCCTCGCTCTGATCTCGATCGGGATCGTGGCCGCGCTGTCTCGCGTCGGGTTCCTGAGCCCCGACCCTCGACTGCCTCGGTAGCTTCGGTTCCCGACCTGGCAGGTGGCCGCCGGGCCGCCCTGCGGTCGGGCGCGGGGACCTCCGTCTGGTCGGAGACCTTGGCCTCGTTCCATCCCAGCCCGACGAGGAGGGCGAGGAACAGGGGCAGGACCTGAACTCTCTGCCTGGCCAGGATCCCGAGATTGAGGATCGCGCTGAACCCGATGATGAACCCCCCGGTGTAGAAGAAGGCGAGGAGCACGACCGGCTTCTCACGGAGCAGTCGTCTGTTTCGCCACATCGTCGGGAGCTTCCAGATCGTGATGAGCAGCAGCGTGGTGCCTTCCAGGGCACTGAGCAGGACCTGTGCACTTCGACCTTCGTGGATCAGCGGGCGGAACAGAACCGTGAGTGTCGCCAGAGGGATCTGGCTCGGGCTGGCCACGGCACCCCCGGTGATCTCCGATCCGCCCTGCGCGGTCTGCTCGGACACATCCTCGAGGAATGCGGTCGGGTCCTGTGTGCCGCTCCCACCCTCGAGGGAGACACTGAAGGAAGAGGCGAAGATGGCGAGGACGGCGGCCGCACCCACCACCGACAACGCGAGCATGATGGCGCGCTTGGGGCTCCCCTGCAGCTTCCTGGGGGTCTTGCCGAGGAGGAGGGCGAGGACGATGGCCAAGCCCATGATCCCGGCGACGTGGGACCTGATCCCGGCAGCCAGGGCCAGGCCGGGGACGATGAAGAGCAGGGAGCTGAACTCGTAGCGCTGGAGCAGGCGCGAGGCCCCATAGGTGGTCAGCCCGAGGAAGAAGACCATCAGGGCGTCTTTCCCGATGCTCGACGGCCAGAACACCAGGCTGGGGAGGAACAGGACCGCCTTGGCATAGAGCTTCTTCTTTTCGGTGTCGAACCATCGGCGAAACGCGGCGTAGAAGAGGAGCTGACCGGCAAAGGAGATAGTGGCGAAGATGATGAAGCCACCGAGGACCGACGGCGTGTACGGGGCGTAGAGGAAACCGGTGATCACTTCGGTCATCCCGGTCCCCGGGTTGCCCGCAGTGGACACGGGGACCACGAAGCCCCTCCACACATTGGCGAATCCGGACCCGACTTCGTGGTACCTCAACGAGTCGCCGGTCTCGTAGAGCACGGTGACCATGTAGTAGCGGGCAAACGTGCCGACCAACTTGGCGGCGTAAGCCCAGGTGACGATCCTGGGGAGCCAGGATCGCTCTTCGCGTCCGGCCAGCCTCCCACCGACGAAGCCGACGCCGAGAAGGAAGAGGATGGCGAGCAGGAAACCGTCGGCCCCTCCGCCGGCCGCGGTCTCTTGGGCGAGGATGGGCAACGGCATAGTCACAACAACTCCAGATCGCTGATTGCCAGATCCCAATTCGACATGTCGAACACGTCGAGGTCGAGATCGTGGAGGGGGCGGGCCATCAAGGTCAACGGAGTGAGCCCGGGCACCGGGATGAGGCCGGCGCGCAGCGCCGCCTTTCGCTCCGGTGTGCCCGCCGAGAACCACGCGGCCATATAGGCCGACCGTGACCGGCGGGCGGCGAGGCGGATGGCGCCCGCGGGTTTGGCCCCGAATGCGTCGGCGAGCACCAGCTCCCGTCTCCCGTTGCGGATGTTGGGTCGGAGCACGGCCACCGCGCCGTCGGCCTCGACCTGGTAGTACCAGGCGGTGGGATGTGAGCCGAAACGCCAGCGGCGGTAGGCGTCACTCCGCGGGGTGCGCAGGCCGAGCGGCTTGCGGTCGGCGAGAAGCAGCGGCCCGACCGGAATCGGGTTGTCGATGAAACGGCCGGGATCGGTGGAGTCGGGATCGGGCGCACCGAACAGGTGGCGCAACGACGGGCGCACCATGACCCCCACCGGCCCTACCTCTCTCCACCCCATCGTCACGTACCCCGCACCCGACCTCTCGTTGGGGGTATTGAACACCAGATCGATTCCTTGTGCCCCGGCCACCTCCAGCGCCTCTTCGGTGAGTCTGCGGAAGATCCCCCGCCGCTGGTACTCGGGGTGGGTCGCGGTGTCGACGGCGCGGACACAGCGCACGGTCGACCCGGCTGGGGTGTCGAGGTCCCAACGCATGAAGGTCCGCAGGCCCACGATCCTGTCGTCGGACTCGGCCACGATCGCCACCGACGGGCCGAACGGGTTGTCGAAGTGCTTCCAGGCGAACAGCTCGGGCGTCCGCTTCAGCAGCGGCGGCTCACCGAGGGAGAGCCGCATCAAGTCGAGCACCGCCCCGACGTCGGAGTCGGTCAGGGCACGGGTTGTGATCGTGTCAGACATCGAGCACCTGCCGGTACACGTCCTCGGTGGCGCGCACCATCGGCTCGAGACTGTATTCCCTGGCGACCATGTCACGGGCCGCCTCGGCCAACCGAAGCGCTGTCTTCGGGTCGGCCAGCATTTGCGCCATCCCCACCGCCAGGGCGGCGGGATCGTCGGGTTCCACGAGGATCCCGGTCTCTGCATCCTTGACGATGCCGGGGACTCCGCCGACCGCGGTGGCCACCACCGGCCGCCCCAGCGCCATCGCCTCCAGGACCGCGACCGGGAGACCCTCCACCGATGAAGGGTTGACGAACATGTCGGCTGCGGCGACGAAGTCGAGCGCATCGGGGCGGCGGCCGAGGAAACGGAGGGATTCACCCAGCCCGGCCTCTGCCGCTTTCGTCCTCACCCGCTCCAGGTCGCCGGGATACTTCTCGCCCCCGATCGACACGACGGTCGCGTCAGGTCGGGAGCGGAGGAGGATGGCTGTGGCGTCGATGAGGACATCATGACCCTTTCCAGGACGAATGTTGCCGACGTGCGCGATGAGCGGGGCGTCCGGCGCGAGCCCGAGCTCTGCCCGCGCCCTCTGCGCCGCGTTCGCCTCGACTCCGACCGCCACCCCATTGGGGATCACCGTCACCGCCGGCCCCGGCCACGACGACACCGAGCCGGCGACCGCTCCCGAGACCGCCATCGCCGCCCGGTTCCGCCCATAGGTGAGCCGGTTCACGCTGCGGGTGAGGGGACGGTAGGACTCCGCCATGTTGTGCTCGGTGTAGACGACCGGCACCGGCGAGGCGAGACGCGCCACGATGCCCATGGTGGGCAGGTGGGCGTGGACCAGGTCGATGTGCCGGTCTCGGATCAGTCCACGCAATCGGGAGAGGGTGCCCGGGGTCAGCCCCCGTCTGCTCCCGATCATGTGGACCTCGATGCCAAGCCGCTCAAGATCGCCGACCAGTTGGTCCTTCCAGGGAAGGACGTAGGCCACCGAGTAGTCGAACTGGTCGCGGTCCCAGAGACGGGCTCCCTCGGAGATCAGTTTCTCGGCCCCGCCGATCCCCAGACCCTTGATCAGGACCAGGACGCGTGGCTTGCCCGAGATCACCTCAGGCCCGGTCGACGGAGAGCAGCTCCGCCATACCCTCCTCGAAGCTCACCTCTGCCTTCCAACCGAGAACCTCTGCGATCCGGGCTGCTGACACATAGGACGGTGCGACGTCGCCCGGCCGGGGCTGCCCGTAGGTCACCTCGGTGGGGAAGCGCTCGGTCACCATGTCGGCGAGTTGCTTGATCGAGATCATCTCAGGCGACACCACGTTGAGCGGCATCCCCCGCACCTCGCTCTTTGCCGCGGCGACGAAGGCCCGGGCAATGTCGCGGGCATGGGTGAACTGGCGGCCCTGGGACCCGTCACCCTGGATGGTGATCGGCTCGCCCTTGCGTGCCTTCTCGATGAAGATCTCGAACACCGAGTTGGGCCGCATCCCGAGACCGTACGCGGTGCCCATCCGAAGGGCGAGCACGGGCACGTCACGGAGTCGGTCGCAGGCGAGGAGCATGCGCTCGCCGCCCAGCTTGGTGATGTTGTACGGATGATCCGGCTCACACGGGTGCTTCTCGTCGACCGGTTCGTAGACCGGCTCGCCGTACACCTCCCAGGTCGAGGCATAGACCACCCGGGCCCCGGCCGCCTCGGCGGCAAGGGCGATGTTGGTGCTGCCGGTCACGTTGACCGCGGCTGCCAGCTCGGGGTTGGTGGCGGCCAGGTAGACGTCCCCGATGGCCCCGATGTGGACCACCACATCCTGACCTCGCACTGCGTCGGTCAGTGTCGCGGCGTCGAGCAGATCTCCGACGACTGTCTTGATCTCGGGCACGGATGATTCGCGCTGGTCGTACCCGGTGACCTCGAATCCTTCGTCCAATAATGCACGGGAGACATGCGTGCCAATGAAACCCGCAGACCCCGTCACCAGTGTTTTCATGGTGAGTCCTCCCTCTAGATACCCCACTGAGGAGCGGAAATATAACACGGAGGGTGATCGACTCTCAAGGGTCGTTTGGCCCTAAGTTGCGCAAGCCCTTTTGGATACGATGAAAAACAGGTTTTGAAAAAAAACCGAATTACGCGCTGGTAACCAGCACGCTCAGTGGTTAAGGTAAGCGCAGTTCGAGGCACCGGGCGGTGCCGAGGACAGGGTTGGGGGAACTCGCTCAGTCGATCCCTGACCCGTACATGGGAGGCATTGCAGATGCCGCGTGGGGGTTTCTCCCGCACGCACATCTGTCTGGGATAAAGAGGGCGGATGCCGTGACAAAGCGGTCTACCGGGGTCAGCGGGGGCAAATCAACCCAAGGGCGTCTGATGACGTCGTTGGCACAGGTTCGGGTCGACATCTCGTTCGCGGTCGTGGACGCGGTGCTCGTCGGGGTCGCCTACATGGCGGCACTGGGGATCAGATCACTCGAGGGCGGCTTGCCCTTCGAATGGCTGCCCCGACTACTTCAGGTCTTGCCGGCGATCATCGCCGTGCATCTCGTGGCCAACGTCGCCACAGGTGCCTATGGGCACGTCTGGGAGTTCGCCAGCATCGGCGAGGCCCGACGAGTTCTCGCCGCGTCCTTCTGGGCTTCGGCGATCCTGATCCTCGGCACGCTCGCCATCGGTGGCTCGCCGCGGCTCGTGCCGCTCTCGGTTCTCACCCTGGGCGGTCTGCTCTCGCTGGGGTTCCTCGGGATGGTGCGGTTCCGCTCCCGACTCTTCTCCTTTCACCGGACCCTGAAGCTGGATTCCCGGGACCGGGTCCTCATCCTCGGCACCGGCAAGCGCGCCGCCGAGTTCGCCCGCAGCGTCGGCCAGGGCCCCTACGCGGTGAACGTGGTCGGCTTCGTCAGCTCCGGTCCCTATGCAGGCAGTCGCCGTCTTGCCGGCCTGCCGGTCCTCGGTGAGCTCGAGGACATCGCCTCGTTGATCACGCGTTTCGGGATCCACCAGGTGATCGTCGCCGCGGAGGGGGCCAGCGTCCTCGCCCGCCGACTGGTCGACCTCTGCGTCGACGTCGACGTCCGGCTGCGCATCGTCCCCGATCTCGACGAGCTCCTCACCGGCTACGACGGTGGTCCCGACATCCGCGACCTCGAGCTCGACGACCTCTTGCTCCGCCCCAGGGTGAGCACAGATCTCGACGCGGTCGAGTCGACGCTCCAGGGCAAGACCGTCCTCGTCACCGGGGCGGGCGGGTCGATCGGCTCGGAGATCGTGGCCCAGGTGCTCCGCTTCATGCCGGACATGGTGGTGGCGATGGACAACGACGAGACCCATCTCCATGACGGGATGCTGCGCTGGGAGGTCCCGGCCGGCACCACGATCCTCCCGGCGCTCTGCGACCTTCGTGACCAGACCAAGCTCAAGCAGCTCGTCGACAAGTACAAGCCACACGTGGTCTATCACGCCGCGGCGCACAAGCACGTGCCCATCCTCGAGACCTGGCCCGAGGAGGCGATCAAGACCAACGTCGTCGGCACCGCCAATCTGATCGAGGCCGTTCGGAACACCCGGACGGAGAGGTTCGTCCTGATCTCCACGGACAAGACCGTCGAGCCAAAGGGCGTCATGGGCGCCTCCAAGCGGCTGGCGGAGATGCTGGTCCAGTCGGCCGACGACACCTCGCAGAACGGCTGCATCTATGCCGCGGTCCGCTTCGGAAACGTCCTGGGCAGCCGGGGGAGTGTCGTCCCCACGTTCATGGAGCAGATCCGGAGAGGTGGGCCGGTCACCATCACCGATGATCGGATGACCCGCTACTTCATGACCATCAGCGAAGCAGTGGAGCTGGTGCTCCAGGCATCGGCGCTGGCCGATCGGGGCGAGGTGTTCGTGCTCGACATGGGTCAGCCGGTTCGCATCATCGATCTCGCCCACCGAATGATCCGTCTCGCCGGGCTGGTGCCGGGACGCGACATCGAGGTCAAGGTCACCGGCGCCCGACCCGGAGAGAAGCTGTTCGAAGAGCTGGCTCATGGTCCTCTGCTGAGCAGCCCTCACCCACAGATCAACGTCGCCGCCGCGCCGATGCCCGGGCCCGCCACGTTGTACGAGTGCGTAGCCCGGCTCGAAGAGCTTTCCAGGAAACGGGGGGCCAGGTCCGAGCTCAAGGAAACGCTCCTGGAATTCGCCAATCGCCACGACTGGGCGACGGACGAAGCAGTCGATTTGAGAGAACCAAGTGAGGTAAAGCAATGGATCTGACCACAATCAAAGGAATAGCCAAGGCCCGTTGGTGGATACTGATCGGGGCGGCTGTGATTGCCGTTGTGGTCTCGGGACGGTTGGCCGAGTATCGGAACGACAACCTTCCGCAGTTCGAGTCGGCGAGCACCATCACGTTCGCCGAGGACCCGGCCAACCTCGATCGGGGAGACTTCGAGCAGTTCCTGACGACACAGGAAACCCTGGCCTCCAACGTCAACTCCGATGTGCTCAATGACACGCCCGGTCCGTTCATCCCCTGGCTGCTCGCCGAGATCCATCTGCTCAACGATCAGAATCAGATCCTGTTCATCGGCCGGGGGTACACCCAGGAAGAGGCCGATCAGCTGACCGAGGCCATGCGGCAGCGGTACCTGGCCGCCTCCACCTTCGGTGCCGGCGTGGCCCGAACCGCCGAGGAGCTCGACAAGCTCACCGTGTCGATAACCGAGCTACGGCAGGAAGTGAGCGCCGCCCAGCAGGCGATCCCGCTCACCGAGGAGCAGCTCACCAACCAGGCCCGTCGCAACGCTCTCACCACCCAGATCGGTTCGTTGCAGGCCGCCTACGGGGCGCTGACGGTGGAGCTGATGAACCCGGTCCTGCGTGGTGCAGGTGAGATCCAGGCCGAGATGGAACGGGTCTACGCCCAGTTGCTCTCACTGGAGCTCGAGCTGGCGGGGCTTCCGTTGCCACCGACAGTGGAGGAATTGGCGGCGTCCGACGAGCAGCTGCTGCTCAATCAGCTCAAGCTGCAGCAGCTCGAGGCGAGATGGACCCAGCTCTACGCACAGCAGCGCGAACTGGCATCGGCCACCACGCTGAGCCCAATTGTGGACCAGCCGGTCACGATCAACGCGACGTCGCCATTCGACAACCAGGCCCTC
>DASUSU010000393.1:0-7316 GCA_036374915.1 Acidimicrobiia bacterium
CCCGCGTCCCCTATCCGGCCTCGTTTCACCGAAAGGGCGACCGGGATGGGAAGATCGGGGAATGCTGGCGGCGTTGAACATCGCGGCGGTCGGTCTCGGTCTGGGCGCCGGCGGCCTGTCCGCCACCATCGTCGCCCTGGCCATAGGGAGCCTGCTCAGCCTGATCGGAGTCGAGAACGGCGCCGACATCGGGCTGGTCAGCGGGGTGGGCTTCGGGTTGGCGGTGGCGGGCTGGGTCTCGGGTCGTCTCGCCCGGCACTCCGAGCGGTTCCACGGGGCGGTGACCGGCCTCCTCCTTGCCGGGCTGATCATCGTCGTGGCCAGGATGGGAGGGAGCCCGGCGCCCACCGTGACCGTGATCTGGCTGGCGTTGCTGGCGGCAACGGTGGCGGGGTCGACCGGTTGGCTGGCCGGTCGACGGAAGCGAATCGGCTCGTAGAATGCAGACGTGAGCCCGCCGGGCGACCGCGGTCGAAAGACCGAGGAAAGTCCGGACTCCACAGGGCAGGGTGCTGGGTAACGCCCAGGCGGGGTGACCCGACGGAAAGTGCAGCAGAGAGCAGACCGCCGATGGCCCGTGAGGGCACAGGCAAGGGTGAAACGGTGAGGTAAGAGCTCACCAGCGTCGCAGGCAACTGCGGCGGCTCGGCAAACCCCACCCGGAGCAAGGCCAAGCAGGGACGTCGGCGGCCCGTCGATCAAGTCCCGGGTAGGCCGCACGAGCGCATCGGCGACGGTGCGCCCAGATGGATGGTCGTCCTCGACAGAATCCGGCTTACAGGCGGGCTCACCACGTGGAGAGGCTCCCGAGAGGGAGCCTCTCCCTATTGGGAACCATGTTCCAGATCGTCAGTCGGAAGACCGGTCTGTACTCGCCTGCGATGTCAGGAGGGACCAGATGATCCAACTGCGAAGAGGATCACAAAGAGAACACGGATACCCACGATCGAAAGCAAGGGTCCTCCACCGGTTCGCAAATCACGGGTTCTTCGACACTGACTTCCACAGCGAATCCTCGCGCCGACGCCCAAGGCTGGGCCTAGGCGCTCTCGAATGACGGATAGAAACGTCGACGGGCCCAGAGGGCGACATAGACCAGGCCGACGAGGACCGGGACTTCGATGAGCGGGCCGACCGCCCCGGCGAGAGCCTCACCCGAGGTCACCCCGAAAACGCCGATGGCGACGGCGATGGCGAGCTCGAAGTTGTTGCTGGCTGCGGTGAAGCTCATCGAGGTGTTCCTGGGGTAGCTGAGGCGGAGACGGAGCCCGAGGGCGAATGAAGCCGCCCACATGAGCAGGAAGTAGATGAGCAGAGGCAAGGCGATACGGGCGACATCCCAGGGCTGGCCGATGATGGTCTCGCCCTGGAGGGCAAACAGGATCACGATCGTGAACAAGAGCCCATAGAGCGCCCAGGGGGCGATCCTGGGGAGGAACCGGGTCTCGTACCACTCGACACCACGACTGCGTTCACCCCATCGCCGGGTGAGGTAACCGGCGGCGAGGGGGATGCCCAAGAAGACGAGGACGATCCGGGCGATCTCCCACATCGACACTCCGAGGCTAGAGGCGTCGAACCCGAGCCATCCCGGGAGAAGGTCGAGGTAGAAGTACCCGAGGAGGGCGTAGGCGAAGATCTGGAACACCGAGTTGATCGCGACCAGGACGGCTGCGGCTTCCCGGTCGCCACAGGCGAGGTCGTTCCAAATGAGGACCATGGCGATGCACCGGGCCAATCCGATGATGATCAGACCGGTGCGAAACTCGGGAAGATCGGGGAGGAGCAGCCAGGCGAGGGCGAACATCAGGGCAGGACCGACGATCCAATTGAGGATCAGGGATGTGACCATGAGCTTGCGATCAGTGGCCACCTCGCCGATCCGGGAGTAGCGAACCTTGGCCAGCACTGGGTACATCATCGCCAGCAGCCCGATCGCGATGGGAAGCGAGACGCTGCCGATCTTGACCCTGTCGAGCCAGTCGTTCAGATTCGGGATCAGGGTCCCCAGGATCAAGCCGGCCACCATGGCAGCGCCTATCCATATCGGGAGGAAGCGGTCGAGCGTGGAGAGCCGTCTGAGGACGGGCCCTTCGACGGCTGCGGCGGTATCGGTCATGGGATTAGCTTCGTTGGCACCGCACCTGTCGGGTAGGGACCTTCGACCACAAACAGGATGCCGTGGCCCGGCCGTGCAAATCCGTGGGCGCCAACCCACCTCGAAATAGCCTGGGCTGGTCGGAAACCTTCAGGCGTCAGTGCGGGTCGAACCTGTGGACCCGAGAGGAGGAGTGCTCGAATGGTGATCAACAAATACCTCGCCGAATTCCTGGGGACTTTCATCCTGGTGTTTCTCGGCTCGATGGGGATCCTCGCGGTCGGAGGTGCGGCGGGAGCGGCCGAAATCGTGGCCATCGCCTTCGCCTTCGGACTGGCGCTGCTGGCCGGGATCTGGGCTGTGGGACATGTCTCCGGTGGCCACTTCAACCCTGCGGTCACCCTTGCAATGGTGCTCGACGGCCGAACCTCGTTCGGCGACGCCATCGGCTATTGGATCGGGCAGTTCGCCGGCGCCGGCGTCGCTTCACTGGTGGTCATGGCCGCATCCAGCCGGGCAGATGTCGGCGGCACCGTCACCGGCTACGAGACCCTGTCCACCGGCATCATCGCCGAGATAGCGCTCACCACGATCTTCGTATGGGTGATCCTGTCCGTCACGACCAGGGGCGCCAACCATGCACCGGCTGCCATCGCACTCACCCTGGTCGGGGTCCATCTCGCCGGGATCCCCTTCTCCGGCTCCTCGGTGAACCCGGCCCGGTCGTTCGGTCCGGCCGTGGTCTCGGGCGAAATCGACCAACTGTGGGTGTACATCGTCTTCCCACTGGTGGGCGGGATGGTGGCCTGGGCGCTGTACCGGCTGTTCCCGGTCGACACCAGGGACCGCTGAGCCGTCGCTCGCTCCTCAGGAGAAGAGGGGGTCTCCTCCGAGGTCCTCCAGACCCATCACCCACCCCGCCGGCAACGACCAGTGCTTTGCACCCCTGATCATCGACGCCAGATGGCTCTTTCCCGGGTGGCGCTCGCCGTTGGGTGACGCCTTGGCGACAAACGTGAGGCAGTCGTGCTTGTTGCCCTCGCGGTCGACGGCTTTGACATCCCAACCGGCGACCCGGCCCTCGCCCTCTTCGGCATCGACCAGGGCCGGCACCTCGTCGTCGGGGACCTCGAACACCCCACCCCATACGGTGTGACCTGGATCGGCGAGGAGGGAGGGCAGGCCTTCGCTGCCCTCGGAGTCGACGAAGACCAGCTTGGTCTCGGGGAAGTGAGCGGTGAAGAGGAAACGGGCGCGTGGGGCGACTTCACCGATTCGGTCGGGATCGAGGAACGATGCGTAGGCGAAATACAGCGTCGTATTCACGAGCAATTGATTGTAACGACCCGGGCCGGGAGGTCGGCGCAGCCCTGGACGGGGCGACATGGCTCGGCTCCCCGGGCGGGGTACCTCGCTCTGTCTTATCATCGGCGGGTGTCATCCACGGCGTCATTGATGGGGGAGCAATGAGCTTGAAGAGATCGGCGAAGTCGCCCCACTGGCGGGACGAGCTGCTCGCCCTCGAGCAGCGTCTGCTCGACCCGGCGGTGCGGGGGTCGCCGGCTGCAGTGATACCTCTCCTCCATGCCGACTTCATCGAGTTCGGGAGCAGCGGGCGGGTGTACACCAAGGATGCGATCGTGCAGATGATGGTGCAGGAAACGCCCGGCGTGGTGAAGATCCGCGACTTCGACGTCAGGGAGGTCTCCGACGACGTGGCGTTGGTCACCTATCGCACCATTGGTCAGGAGGGCAGGGAGACACGGCGCAGCTCGATTTGGCTGCTTCGGACCTCGGGATGGCAGATCGTGTTCCATCAGGGGACCAGGGTGCAGAATCGGTTCCACGACCGCTGACCGGCTTCATACCGGGCCAGTGGGTCTTAGGCTCCTCCGCCCTTGAGGCGTTTCGAGCTGTTCCTGGTCTTCGGCGAGGCGTTTGCGGTGGGATGGCCCGCCGTGTTCGGGGTCAGGACGCGGCGGGGGATAGCGGCGGGCCTGCTCCTCGCCCTGTTCGTGATCCACTGGCGGGTGGACGGGCTTCGCTGGCAGATGATCCCGGTCTACGGGGCGGCGCTGGGTCTGGCCGTCGGGGACGTGCTCGCCCTCGAGCGGAGGGTGGACTGGACCAGCCGGATCGCCAGAGGCATCTTCGGCACCGCCGGCATCGCCCTCGGCGCCGTCCTCCCTCTGACCCTGCCGGTCCCCGAGCTGCCGGTGCCCACCGGGCCGGAGCCGATCGGGACGGTCACCGTTGCCCTCATCGACCGCGAGCGCGAGGAGATCTACGGCCCCAGACCGGGCCAGGGGAGACGGCTCGTCGCACAGGTCTGGTATCCCGCCCTCCCCAACGACATCGAGCCCGCCCCCTGGAGTGAGGACTGGGACATCCTCGCCCCCGGGATCTCCGAGCTCATGGGATTCCCCGGCTGGTTCCTCGACCACACCCGGTACACCCTGTCTCATTCGGCCCCTTCGGCTCCCATCGCCCCCGGTGCCTTCCCGGTGGTGATCTACAGCCACGGCTGGGCCGGATTCCGGTCCATGGCCGTGAACCAGATCGAAAGCCTGGCCAGCAACGGCTTCATCGTCGTGGCCATCGACCACACTTACGCCGCGGTGACCACGAGGTTTCCCGACGGCGATGTCGTCGGCTTGAACCCGGATGCGCTCCCCGATCCTGCGGAGGTGGGGGAGGAGACGTTCGACGCCGCGATCGAGGATCTGGCAAGTGTCCTCGCCGGGGACATCGCCACCGTGGTCGATGCGCTCGAGGCGGGAGAGGCGGGAGCGTTCGGCACGTTTGCATCGAGCGCCGACGTGGGACGGCTCGGGGTCTACGGACACGCGGCCGGCGGGGGCGCCGCGATCCAGTTCTGCCTCGAGGACGATCGCTGCGACGCGGTCCTCGGCCTCGACCCGTGGGTCGAGCCGATCCCCGACCGCGTCCTGGCCGTGTCCGCGGCGCGACCTGCTCTCTTCATGCGCTCGGAGCAATGGATGGACAGCGAGAACGACGCGATCCTGCGCGGGATCGCGGAGCGCTCCACGGAGACGACCTACTGGATCGGTGTCGAAGGGGCCACCCAGAACGACTTCGTCGCTACCCCGTTGCTGTCGCCTCTGGCCTCGAGACTGGGATGGAAAGGGCCGATTCCGGCGGGCCGGGTCATCCCGATCGTCGATCGCTACCTGGTCGGGTTCTTCGATGTCTTCCTGCTCGGCACCGGCCCGGCGGCTCTGGACACCTCCTCGTTCGCCGAGGTCACGCTGGAGGTGATCAGACCGGGCTGAGCCCGGGTCAGGAATCCGGTTGCTGCCGGGTGTCCCCGGTGATCTGCTGGCCGGGACGCTCCCCGGCCTTGATCGCGTCGATGGTCCCGCCCAGGATCAGGGCGTCGGCCTCGCCGATGATCTTGCCCACCACGATCCCCTCCGGGTCGATGAAGAAGGTCTCCGGGATGCCGAAGACCCCATAGGCGATGGCGGCGCGGCTACCGGGGTCGGCGAGGTACTTCGTCACCTCCGATCGGCCCGCCTCGTCCAGATAGGCCAGCGACTCGGCAGGGGACTCCTGATAGGCGATCTGGACGAAGGTCACACCCTTGTCGGCGAACGAGTCGGCGGTGGCGACGAGGTCGGCGTGCTCCTTCCGGCACTCGAGACACCAGGAGGCGAAGAAGTTCACCACCACGACATCACCACGGAAGTCGGCGAGGGACACGTTCCCCGAGCCGTCGAGCCCGGGCAGGTCGAACCCGGGAGCCGGCTCGCCGAGCAGGGGGGAGTCGACCAACCCCGGGTCGGAGCCGAATCGGGAGGCGAGCACGACAGCCAGGACCACCGTGGCGCCGACCACGCCCAGGCCCATCCAGCGCAGGACCCGTCCGGTCACGGGCATCCCTCCCCGTCCCGGGCCGACTCCAGGTCGGACTCGATCTGCGCCTTGGTCTCCGGGTCCAGTTCGGGATCGGCGAGCAAGCCCTCGAAGATCCCGATCGCCTCTTCTGTCTCCCCTGCCCCACACCAGCGCACCCGCGCCCTGACGTAGAGGGCGACAGTGGACCGGGGGTCGATGGCCAGGGCCTGGTCGACGAGATCGGTGGCAGTCTCCACCTCCCCGTTGCCGTCGAATGCCATCCAGGAGAGGCGGACCAGGGCGGTTATCGCCTCGCCCCCGGTCGCCTCGGGATCCTCGGCCACCGCAAGGTAATGAGGGAAGGCGGAGCGGTAGTCGCCGACCTCGAAATAGCGCTCGGCCAGGGCGAGTCGCATCCCGATGACCTCGGGGTTGGCCGCGACCACGGCCTCCATCGTCTCGTTGCTCACCTGGGACAAGTCCTGCCCTTCCAGGTCGGCCGCGCCTGCCGCGGCGGCCGGCCTCTCTTGGAGGGAGTTGCCGGCGACCGCGACGATCCCGGCGAAGGCGAGAAGGAGCACCACACCCCCGATGACGAGACGGGCCCGGCTCCGACCGGGAGGTGGTTCGACCGCAGTCGGATCCGAGCCGGGGTGATGCTGCCACCAGAGGATGACACCGACACCGGCGACGAGCGCCACGAGCGGGGCGAGCCAGAGGACGAGGGTGCTGCCGGCGGCGGGAGGGTCGAGAAGCACGGCACCGCTGTACGACCCGAGCAGCTCGTCGACGATGTCCTGGTCGGAGACGCCGGCGGCGACCCGCTCCGCGACGAGGTCCATCATGTCCTCGGCCATCGGCGATGGGGAGTTGGCGATCGACTCCCCCTGGCACACCGGGCACTTGATTCGAGAGCCGATTTCCTCTACCCGATCGAGGTCGGCCGGTCTCGTCGAGGTGAGCATGAGGAGGGTGACGCCCATCGCCACGATGACTGCCACGGTGAGGAGGTTGCGGGCTCGCTCAGACATCGGCCAGGGCCAGCTCCGGCTCGACGGCCTGGCGACGCCGGGCCGACAGCGACCAGAAGCCACCCGCCGCGGTGGTCAACCCGCCCAGCCAGAGCAACCAGATCATGGGTGAGGTGTCGAGACCCAACTCGACCGTGTCGGCATCGAGGGTGCGCAAGGTGAGATACAGATCCCCACCGGGGCGGGTCATCACCGCCGGGGTGACGATTCCGCCGCTCACCCCACCGTAGAAGTTGGCCCTCGGCTCCAACGTGGCCACGACCGTGCCGTCGCGGCGCACCTCGATTCGCGCCCCCTCCACCAGCCGGTTCGGCTCCTGGCGACGAAAC
>DASUSU010000394.1:0-4137 GCA_036374915.1 Acidimicrobiia bacterium
TCTCGGGGATGATGGTGGAGCGTCGGGACCAGGTCCGGATCACCCTCTTGCCACCGGACCGATTCAACTCGTCCACCTTGTTGGCCAGGTGCTCGTCGACGAACGGGCCTTTCTTGAGACTACGACTCATGACTATCTCCGGCCCTTCTTGGCGCGTCGGCGGACGATGTACTGGTTGGAAGCCTTCTTCTTGCTCCGGGTCCGGCCCTCGGGCTTGCCCCAGGGGCTGACCGGATGGCGGCCGCCGGAGGACTTGCCTTCGCCACCGCCCAGGGGGTGGTCGACCGGGTTCATGGCGACACCACGGGTCTGGGGGCGAACCCCCTTCCACCGGTTGCGTCCCGCCTTCCCGATCTTGACCAGCTCGGCCTCGGTGTTGCCCACCTGACCCACCGTCGCCCGGCAGTCGAGGGGCACCTGCCGCATCTCACCGGAGGGGAGGCGGAGCAGGGCCAGATCGTTCTCCTTTGACATGAGCTGGACCGAAGTGCCGGCGGAACGGGCCAGCTTGGCCCCTCCGCCCGGGCGCATCTCGATGGCGTGGACGTTGGTGCCGGCGGGGATGTTCCGCAACGGCAGGGCGTTCCCGGGGCGAATCTCGGCGCCAGAGCCGGACTCCAACCGGTCGTCGACCCTGAGCCCGACCGGGGCCAGGATGTAGCGCTTCTCCCCGTCGGCGTAGTTGAGCAGGGCGATCCGGGCGTTGCGGTTGGGGTCGTACTGGATACTGGCGACGCGGGCGGGCACGCCGTCCTTGTCACGACGGAAGTCGATCACCCGGTAGCGCTGCTTGTGACCGCCGCCCCGGTGACGGGAGGTGACCCGGCCCTGGGTGTTGCGTCCCCCGGTCTTGGCCTTCTTCGAGATCAGCGCCTTCTCCGGCCTGTCGGTGGTGATCTCAGCGAAGTCGGAGACGGTCTGGAATCGACGGCCCGGCGAAGTCGGCTTGCGTTTCTTTATGGCCATCTCAGACTCCGAACAAATCGATCGAGTTGCCGTCGGCAAGCGTCACCAGGGCGCGCTTGGTGTCCTTGCGCCGGCCCCTGGTCCATCCCTGGCGCTTCATCTTGCCCTTGCGGTTCATCGTGTTCACCCTGACCACACGGACCCCGAAGATCGACTCGACGGCGTCTTTGATCTCCTCCTTGTTGGTGCGGGTGTCGACCACGAAGGTGTAGGTGTTGTTGTTCTCGATGAGGTCGTAGGACTTCTCCGAGACCACCGGGGCGAGGATGACGTCATGGGGGCCCCTCATCAGGAGTCACCTCCGTCGTCCTTGACGAAGTCGCCCTCGCTGACCTCATAGGAGCTGGAGCGACCGACCGACCCGACGGTATGCGAGGTGAAGACCACCTGGTCGGCCCAGAGGACGTCGTAGGGGGTGAGATGGCCCGGCTCGCAGAGCAGGACGTCGGGCAGGTTGCGGAAAGAGCGCCCGGCCACGCCGTCGAGCTTGCTGAGCACGACCAGCGCCTTGCCCTCGGCGCCGACCGCCCGGAGCAATGTCACCGCCTGCTTGGTCTTGGGGGCGGCCCAGTCGATGTCCTCGATCACCTTGACCGCCGACTCGGAGGCTCGGGCGGAGAGGGCGCTGCGCAGGGCGAGCCGCTTCATCTTCTTCGGGGTCCGCTGGCTGAAGTCGCGGGGCTTGGGACCATGGGCGACACCTCCGCCCACCCATTGCGGGGAGCGAATCGACCCGTGACGGGCACGGCCGAGACCCTTCTGACGCCATGGCTTGCGACCGCCGCCGCGAACCTCGGCCCGGGTCTTGGTGGATGCCGTCCCCGATCGCTTCGCCGCCAGTTGGGCGGTTATCACCTGATGGAGCACGGCGAGGTTCGGCTCGATCCCGAAGATCTCGGCGTCGAGCTCGATGTCACCCTTGGAGGTGCCGTCCGAGCTGAACAGTGGGGCCTTCACGTCAGCCACGGGCCTTCACCGCCTCCCGCACCAGGACCACCGATCCCTTGGGACCGGGCACGGCGCCGCCGAGGAGGAGCAGGTCCCGCTCGCCGTCGACGCCGACGATGTCGATGTTGAGGGTGGTGACACGCTCACCACCAAGACGCCCGGCCATGCGGGTCCCCTTGAAGACACGGGCCGGGGTGGCGCAGGCGCCGATCGACCCGGGGGCCCGGTGCTTCTTGTGGTTGCCGTGCGAGCCGCCCTGGCCTGCGAAGTTGTGCCGCTCCATGACCCCGGCGAAGCCCTTGCCCTTGGAGACACCGGAGACGTCGGCCTTGGTGCCGGGCTGGAACAGATCGGCGATCCGGATCTCCTGGCCGAGTGTGTAGATGCTGGGGTCTTCGACCCGAAGCTCGACCAGATGACGCGCCGGGGCGACCCCGGCCTTGGCATAGTGACCGGCCTCCGGCTTGTTCACCTGGCCCGGCTTGGCGTCGCGGAACGCGATCTGAATCGAGTTGTAGCCGTCGGTCTCCTCGGTCTTGATCTGGACCACGCGGCAGGGCCCGGCCTTGATCACAGTCACCGGGATCGCCCGCGCCTGATCGTCGAAGACCTGGGTCATGCCCAACTTCTGGCCGAGGATGGCGTTCATTGCTGCTTCCTTTGCGGGGGGACGACCCCCCTGCGCCCCCCGCCCAGGGCTGAGTCGGCGCGCTCGACCTGATACGAAGACCTCGAGGTCTTCGCGTCATGGCCGACCCGGAGGAGGCCGAAGGCAATGGCGGTGAGCGATCTCACAGCTTCAGCTCCACTTCCACGCCGGCGGGCAGTTCGAGACGCATCAGGGAGTCCACCGTCTTCGGGGTGGGCTCGAGGATGTCGATGAGACGTTTGTGGATCCTCATCTCGAAATGCTCACGGGAGTCCTTGTCCACGTGCGGGCCGCGGATGACGCAATAGCGATGGATCTCGGTGGGCAGGGGGATGGGCCCCTTGACCTTGGCCTGGGTGCGCACCACGGTTTCGGTGATCTTCTTCGAAGACTCGTCGACCACGTTGTGGTCGTAGGCCTTGAGCCGGATCCGGATCTTCTGCTGGTCGGCCATCAGGTGACACTCGCTTCGCTCGTGGGCGATAGGCGATAAGCCATAGGCTCCAGGCCAGAACGGTTCTGGCCTATGACCTGATGCCTAATGCCTATTGCGCTTCTCATTTCAGGATCTTGATCACTCGGCCGGCACCGACGGTCCTGCCGCCCTCACGGATCGCAAAACGCAACCCCTCATCCATCGCGATCGGAGCGATCAACTCCACCGTCATCTCCGTATTGTCACCAGGCATCACCATCTGAGTCCCCTCCGGCAACTGGATCGCCCCGGTCACATCAGTAGTCCGGAAATAGAACTGAGGCCGATACCCAGGGAAAAACGGGTTGTGCCGACCCCCCTCCTCCTTGGTCAACACATACACCTGAGCCTCAAAATCGGTATGCGGAGTGATGCTCCCCGGCTTGGCCAGCACCTGACCCCGCTCCACATCATCCTTCCCCACACCCCTGAGCAGAACCCCAACATTGTCCCCGGCCCGGCCCTCATCCAACAGCTTGCGGAACATTTCAATCCCGGTCGCCACCGTCTTATGAGTCGGCCGGATCCCCACGATCTCAACCTCCTCATTCACCTTCAAAATCCCCTGCTCCACCCGGCCAGTCACCACCGTCCCCCGACCCGTAATCGAAAACACGTCCTCGATCGACATCAGGAACGGCTTGTCAGTATCCCGATCCGGCTCCGGCACATAAGAATCAACCGCCGTCATCAGCTCCATGATCTGATCAGACGCAGCCTCATCCCCATCCAACGCCTTCAACGCCGAACCCCTCACCACCGGAACCTCATCCCCAGGAAACTCATACTCAGTCAACAAGTCCCGAACCTCGAGCTCGACCAGATCCAAAAGCTCCTCATCATCAACCATGTCCACCTTGTTCAAGAAAACCACAATCGAAGGAACCCCAACCTGACGAGCCAACAAGACATGCTCCCTGGTCTGAGGCATCGGACCATCAGCCGCCGACACCACCAGAATCGCACCATCCACCTGCGCCGCACCCGTAATCATGTTCTTGATGTAATCAGCATGACCCGGCATATCCACATGCGCATAATGACGAGCCTCAGTCTCATACTCCACATGAGCAATCTGAATCGTGATCCCCCGCTCACG
>DASUSU010000395.1:0-5026 GCA_036374915.1 Acidimicrobiia bacterium
GGCGCCAATGAAGGCGGGCTCGGACCGGCCGAGTTCTTCTTCCAGTTCGGCAACCCCGGGGACAAGCCGTTCGTCGGAGACTTCGACGGGGACGGCATCGACGAAGTCGGCCTGCACCGGGAGTCGACCGGATTCGTCTACTACCGCAACACCCTCACCACCGGTATCGCCGACAACCAGTTCTTCTTCGGAGACCCCGGAGACCGGTTCGTCACCGGGGACTGGGAATAGTCGACGGGACCGACACCCCCGGACTGTTCCGACCCGGAAACACCACCTTCTACTTCCGCCACACCAACACACAAGGCTTCGCCGACAGCCAGTTCATCTTCGGACAGCCCTCCTGGCTACCCGTCGCCGGAGTGTTCGGCATCGACTGAACCGTCGAACCCAATGCAGGGCGTCACGTATACGTGACGCCCTGCATTAGGACTCCGGAAACCCATTGAGTCGGCGCGACGTTTGGACGAAGAAGACCCACGCGTCGGGTGGCACGGTATACGGTGTCCGGGCGGGGTGGGGTCAGCAAAACCGAGGTAGCGGGGACAATGAAGCGCAACGGGTCTGATCGAACGCGTGCCCGACGTCGTCTGAGCCTGATCCTGATCCTGATCCCGATAGCTCTCCTCCTCGGGACCATGCCTGGTACCGCACTCGCCGCCCCCGACGACGGTGTGGCCAAGAAGAGCATGTTCCTCGACCTGGGAGGGGCTCCCGCCGAGGAGATCGCCGCCCGGGTGCAGACCATATGCGCCGAGCACCGCGACCCCAACAACGACAACTACATCATGAACGTCGTCCTGGTTGGCGTGGTCGACCAGCTGGGCGATCTTCGGGTCGACCAGCTCCGAGCCGTGCTCCCCCACGTGCCCGGTGGGGGACAGAGCACCTGCTTCGAGAATGTCTTCGTCGGGCCCACCCAGCTCGACGTCGCTCCGCTGCCCTGGAAGACCCGACCAGACTTTCCGCAGAACCTCGAGCCATGGTGCGCCGACAGTCCGTATTGCGGGGGAATCCTCACCCCGTCCTGGCGATGGGACAACGTCGAGGCCAATCGTGAGGCGGCGGACCTGTTCCTAGGCTTCGTCGACCTTCACTACCCGAGGATCCGAGCCAACGTCAACTGGTATGTGACCTACGAGGCCTACTTCGACTGGTTGGGCGACAACGCCTACAGCGAGGACGTTCGGAACGGCTACACCGCCTATCTGCTCGAGATGGTGCGGGCCTACCACCAAGCCCTCCTCTACGCGGGTGAGCCAGCAGCCAGCGCCAGCAGGGCGGTGTTGTGGTCGCCGGCCTACGAGAGCCCCTACTACGCCCACTCGCCGTTGGAGTTGAACCACATCCGGGACAACCTGCGTCACATGTTCCACAGCATCCAGGCCACCGCCGCCGGCGAGGGGATCAACCGGGGCGTGGACTGGCTCGACATGCAGGACAAATTGGGTCAGACCGATTGCTTCTCGGTCGAGTGCTATCTCGGGGTGAAGCAGTGGTACGACTTTCTGGCCACTGTGAACTTCCCCGAGTTCTCCTTTGCCAGTCTTCGGGTGAACATGGAACTGTTCTCGTCCAACGTTCCCGGGCCCGACCCGAACGAGCACATGGCCCGGCAGAACTTCTACGAGGCCAACGGGATCCCGATCGGGGCATCCTGGGAGCTCAGATTCTGGAGCGGGCCCCGCCTCTGACCCCGACTGCGGACGCTCTCACTCCGCGGCCGGTCGACGCCGTATGCTTCGGCTTCGATGGGACTCGAACCGGAGGCGTCGAAGCCGGTGGCCGTCTCGGTCGTGATGACCGTGCTCAACGAAGGCGAAGCCGTTCTCGAGCTGCTCGACTCGATCCTGGGCGGCACGGTGACCCCGGCCCAGATCGTGGTCAGCGACGGTGGTTCCAGCGACGGCTCGTATCAACTGCTCGAGGACTACGCACTCGCCCATCCCCAGGTCGAAGTCATCTCGGCGCCCGGCGACCGATCGACCGGTCGAAACGCCGCCATCCGGGCCGCCGTCCACGACATCATCGTCTGCACCGACGGCGGCTGTATCGCCGAGCCGACCTGGCTCGAGGAGATCATCAGACCGTTCCAGGACGGGGCCGACTGGGTGGGCGGGTTCTACCGGCCCAAGGGACAGACTCGGCTCTCCACCGCGATCGGTCTGACCATGGTCTTCGTAGAGGAGGAAGTGATCTTCCCCGACTTCCTGCCCTCGGCTCGCTCCATGGCCTTCCGTCGCCGGCTCTGGGAGGAGGTGGGCGGTTTCCCCGACGACGCCGAGTTGAACGAGGACACCCCTTTCGGCGAGTCGCTCGCCCGCGCCGGCCACGAGATGGTCTTCGCTGGGAATGCCGTGGTCGAGTGGCACCCTCCGCCCACCCTGAGGGCCCAGGCCCGCACCGCCTTCGCCTGGGCACGCGGCGACGGCCACTTTGGCCTCCGCTCGATCAACTACAGGCATCTCTTCCCCCGATTCCTCGCAACGGGGGGGCTGCTCCTCCTCGGCATCGCCTACCCGATCCTCCTACTGGTCGCGTTCCTCCCCCTGGCCCCGATGGTCCATCGCAAGAGCCGGTTGAAGTACCGTCACATGGAGGGGTGGTCGAGGTGGTTGTGGATCCCCCTGGCCACCGTCAACAGCCTCGCCTTCTCATTGGCCGGGTACATCGTGGGCTACGTGGAGCGCAGGACCGGGCGGTGGTCGCCCCCGGCGGTTCCGGCCGAGCTCAACTGAGCTCTCGCTTGCCTCGCTCCTGGAGCCGATCGAGGAGGGGGCGGATCCTGTGGCCCCAGGCGGCGTCGTTGGCATGGTCCCGCAACTCGAGCCGTCCCCGGGAACCGAGGTCGACGGCCTGGTCGATTCGGGCCGCGAACTCCCCAGGGTCGGCGGCCGTGGCCACTGCAGGATGCCGTTCACATGCCGGCAGCGGGGTTGACACCACCGGCACCCCGCTCGCCAGGTACTCGTACATCTTGAGCGGAGTCACCGCTTCGGTCATCTCATCCACGACGAAGGGCAGGAGCCCCACCGCAAAGCCACGCACGAACTCGGCGATCCTCTCCGACGACTGGGGAGGGAGGAACTCGACGTTGGGCAGCTTCCCCAGTCTTCTCGCCTCTTCCTCGACCTCGGGGTCGACCGGGCCCACCAAGACGAATCGAAGGTTCGCCCTGAGATTGGCAACTGCGGTCATCAGCTCGAAGTCGAACCACGGGGCCACCGCGCCATGGAATCCGACGACCACTCCGCCCGACAGCGATTCCGCGACCCGCCCCTCCGGGGTGAATCGGTCGAGGTCGACCCCGTTCTCGACCAGGATCAGGTCGGCACGCTCGGCTCGATGCCGGTCGGCCAACACCGGGTTGGACACGATGACCACGTCCGCCTCTTCCATCAACGGCCGGTGATGGTGCCTAACCGTGCGCTCGGCAGGCATGCCTCTCTCGTTTGGCTCGTATATGGCCAGGTCGTCGAGCAGGTCGTAGACCACCACGGCATCCCGGTAGCGATCGATCAGTGTCTGGGTGGGGGCGAAGTGGGTGTAAAGGATGACACCCGAGACCGGCGTGGGTCTGACCGACGAGACCAGATGCACCCGCTCTCCAACCGTCTTCGCCTCGTCGAGACGGGGATCGACGAACCAAACCTCGTGACCGGCGGCGGCGAGGGCCTCGAGCAGATACTGGGGCCGCTGCTTCATCACCTCCCACTGCAGCCAGGTGGGCAGGTACACCACCGGGCGCAGTGACCCGGGCAGGGCGGGAGCCCCCCTGGGCCGGCCGTAGAGCTGATCCCTGAGCCAGGTGACGCCCGGGAGCCGTTTGAGCAGGTTTCTCATCCCGGCCGGGAGCCGGGCCAGAAGCCGATGAAGCAAAGTCAGGCCCTCACTCGGTCTCCGCTGGTTGGAGATCGGTGTCGCCCGGAGCCTCGCCGCCGACCGACTGGGCCGAGAAACCCAGGTGGAACCCGTTTCGCCCGACCACGGGGACGTATCCGCGATCGGCCAGGCCGAACGGTATGACATGGTCGGCTATCCCCTGGGTGTTGGAGAGCCGGAGGTACCAGTTCCCGTCGGAGGGGCGGAAGATCGCCGGCGTGTCCAAGCCGTTGCCATCCCAGTCCCCCGCCACCAGGAAGTCGCCGGGGTCGCCGTAGATGAAGTCGCGGTCGGCGACACCGGTGGTCAGGCTGAACCGGAAATAGACCCGTCCGGTGGACTCACGGTGCAATCCCACCTCGTCGACCCCGTTCCCGTCGAAGTCGCCGACGAAGGGCTTGTCGCCGGGATCTCCGAACAGGAAGGAGTGCTCGGCGAAGCCGAGCCCGGCGTCGCCGGAGCCGAGACGGTTGATCACATAGAAGCGCTGTTCGGACGGGCGGTAGATCGAAAGCGTGTCGCAACCGTCACCGTCGAAGTCACCGGCCAGGGGGATGTCGCTCGGGTTGCCGAAGAAGAACTTGATGTCGGCCACACCTTCGGTGTTCGAGTTGCGCAGATAGGCATAGCCGTCGGAACGCCGGTAGAGCCCCGGGGTGTCCACCCCGTCGCAGTCCCAGTCCCCCATGAACGGGCTGTCGGCCGGGTTCCCGTAGAAGAAGTTGGTCTCGAACGGGGCCCAGGCCACCTCATGGGCAAGACGCCACGAGCCACCCGGGTCGACATAGCCGATCTGGTCACACTCCCCGACACAGAGCGGGCCTGCGTCGAAGGTGTTGGGCCCGGGGGTGGTGAACCATATGGCCAGATCGGACAGGGCCCGGTCGGGCACACCGCCGAGCCAGACCGAGATCCGGCCCCCGGCCACCACGTAGAGATCGATCCTCCCGTCCCCGTCGTAGTCGCCGGGAAGCACCGCCGCCCCGGAGGGGACCGACATCGCCGTGTTGATCCGTTGGGCGGGTCCCCCATATCCCCCCGACCAGAGGATCACGTCCACCGGGGCGTTGTCGCCGGACCCGACCAGCATGATGTCGGTGCTCCCGTCCATGTTCCGGTCGGCAAGCACGATCGTCGAGTTGCC
>DASUSU010000396.1:0-7309 GCA_036374915.1 Acidimicrobiia bacterium
TCCGGTGCTTGAGATAGGCCACCATCGACGGGTAGCCCATGACATCGTGGTCTGCTGCCGTGTCGGCGGCAGCGAGGGTCTCGATCCATTCGACATCGAGGGCGTGACGCGCGGCTTCGAGCAACATCAGATGCTCGTCACGTTCGTCCACCGATGCGGCCGACGGGTCTTCCAGCCGGGGGATGATGATCGGCATCATCTTCTGCGAAGTGCTTCCCCTTCCCATGCCCACAACGTACCGAGGGGGTGTGACAGATTCCCTTTCTGCGCGAAGGACGGTGGGGTGCCGGACCTCTCGGCAGGTCCGATCGGCTACATCGGGGGCTGAGAGGCCGCCGCTCCGACTTCCGGCCGGTCTTCAGACCCCCGTTTCCCCGACGCCACCCGATAGCCGGCCCAGATCAGGGTGACCGCAACCAGCAGGGAGACGGCGAAGGCGCTGGACTCGCCGAGGGCCAAACCGGTGCCGCCCGATGCCGCGGCCAGGGTGCCGCCCACGATGAGGAGATTGCCCCAGACGATGCTCCGGTTCTTCTTCCAGAATCGGAACGCCGACACCAGGGCGAGGATGATCAGGATGGTTGAGCCGGTGGCGCCCCCGATGATGGCGAACAACCTGGGCCCGAACCCGGAGGCGAACACATCGTGGGGCACTCCGCTCGCCGGCAGCGGGTTGGCGAAGGCGACGGTGGTGGTGAGGGTGGTCGAGATCGCGGTCAACGCCCCGAGGGCGATGGCCATGACGTGGCCGGAGCGCCGCCCCACGACGAGGAACATAGAGCCGAGAGCGAGGAAGGGGATGTTGAGGATCGCCCCGAACAGATAGAAGGCCCGGTACAGCGGCCCGGACCAGCCCACGGCGAGCCCGAGGTAGAAGGTCAGGGTTGCCACGGCGAACATGGTCATCCCGGTGCCGAAGGCGGCGATGTGGGGGCGGGGACGTCTCCGGTAGTCGAGCCACAGGTCGGCGGAGAAGCCGAGGGCGGCCAAGGCGGCGAGCAGGGCCAGTGCCGAATCCATGACCGGGGAAGGCTAGGTGGTGATCGGACCGGTCAGGTCGGGGCGGGGGAAGATGCGTGCATCGGTGGCCCGCACCCGGGCCGACTGTCCCACCCGGTACACCGGATGGGGGCCGATACGGGCCCGGACCCTGGTCCCGCCGGGCAACGCCAGGGTCACCAGCTGGTCGTGTCCGAAGAACTCCGACCCCGCTACTACCGCGTTCGGGGTCTCACCGAGCGAGATCCGGACGTTCTCCGGTCGGATGATCACCGACACCCGGCCGTTGAGCGCAGTCTCGAACCGGCCGATCGGGGTCTCCACCCGCCCGTCGCGCGCCTCGGACTCGAGCACGTCGGCATCCCCGAGGAACTCGGCGATCCAGGGATCCGCCGGATTCGAGTACAGGTGGGCCGGGGTGTCGGCCTGAAGCACCCGGCCCTCCCTCATCACCGCGACGATGTCGGATGTGGCCAGGGCTTCCTCCTGGTCGTGGGTGACGAAGACCGCCGTGGTCCGGGCCTCGGTGAGGATCGAGCGCAGCTCGCGTCGCACCCGATCGCGAAGACCGGCGTCGAGGTTGCTGAACGGCTCGTCGAGCAGGATCACCTCCGGGCCGGGGGCGAGGGCGCGGGCCAGTGCGACCCGCTGCTGCTGGCCACCGGAGAGCTCGTTGGGCATCCGGCTCTCCAGCCCGGTCAGCCCGACCAGCTCCAGCACCTCGCCGATGCGGGTTTGCCGGTCCCCCTTGGGGAGCCCGTAGGCGACGTTGGCCGCAACGCTCATATGGGGGAACAAGGCGTAGTCCTGGAACACCATCCCCACTCTCCGCCGCTCGGGTGGGACGAAGACACCGGGACCGAGAACCGTCCTTCCGTGGATCTCGACGGAGCCGTGTGCGGTCTCGAACCCGGCGATGACCCGCAGAGCAGTGGTCTTCCCACAACCGGAAGGGCCGAGCAGGGTCACGACCCCGCCCTCCCAGACATCGAGGCTGAAACGGTCGAGCGCGACGGCCTCGCCGAACGACCTGGTCAGGTCCCGTGCCCTAATTGCCAGCCGATCGGTCGCAGAGCTCACATCACAGTGAAGGGTGGCACGTCCCGCGACGCCAGGCCAACCTCGCAATAATCGGGCGCATGGACCCGGTGACGGTGCAGTTCTACAAGAACCCCCGGGTGCTGCATTGGGGGTTCGCCGGGTATCTGTTGGGGGAGGACGAGCACGGTCATTGGGTCGGTCTCCCCGAGGGGAGCGACCGTTGGAAGGGGGAGATCGAGCAGATACCGACCGGGGAGGACGCGGTCCAGTGCTTCCCCCACCGGGGTTGGTGGGTCCTCCACTACAACGGGCCGGTGCGCCCGATCTCGCACTTCGTCGACATTTCCACCCAACCCGGCTTCGGCAACGGCCGCTTCGAGATGATCGATCTCGATCTCGACCTGGTGGTGCGGGCCGACGGGACGGTGGAGGTGGAGGACGAGGACGAGTTCGAGGTCAATCAGGTGACCTTCGGCTACAGCCCGGACCTCGTCGCGAGGGCCAGGGCGGAGACCGACCGGGTCGCCGGGATGCTGCAGCGGCGAGAAGAGCCGTTCTTCGAGATTGCCGAGCGCTGGCTGCAGGTGGTCAGCTCCGGTTCGTTTCCTCACCCCGGGCCTCGATGAAGCTGAATCGCCCGTCTGCCTCGAGGACGGCGAACTCGACCCGGCTCAGGTCGGCGATGCCTTCCATGCGGGCAGCCTCCTTCAGCTCGTCGAGCGTCACCCGCTCCTGATCGAGCCGCGACGTCAACGGCTCGCCGGAACGAAGCACGATCACCGGCTCGCTGGCCAGGACCCGGTTCGCGGTCCGGGATCGGCGCCCCCAGTAGTCGGCGGCCAGTGTCCAGAGGACGAACACCGACACCGCGATCATGGCCCCGGTCATCGACATGTCCTCCTGGGTGACACCCTGCTGGACGAAGTCGCCGAGGATGACGATCAGGAGCAGGTCGAGCGGGGTCAGCTCGGCCAACGACCTCTTCCCGGTCCCCCTGATCACGATCCAGAGGAACCAGTAGATCACGGTGGCGCGGACGAAGAGCTCCATCAGATCCGCCTCAAGGCATGACCCAGGTGGTGAAGTCGACCGAAGCCCGTCTCTCCCCGGCGATCTCGAGGGCGACGGATCCCGACCTGGCCCATTGGACCGCCGGCTCCAGCCGGACATCCAGCTCGATATGGAGACTGCTCTCCCCGGGAGGCACTTCGAACTCCCACCAGGTCCACTCCTCTGTGCTGAACGAGCTCGACGGGGTGGGGCTCAGACCGTTGAGGTCGAAACTGGACAGATACGACGTGGTCATCCCCACCGTCACCATCCCGGGCAGGGCCGAGCCGTCGGCCGTGGAGACTTGCGCGCTCCAGGGTGTGGCCAGCCCGGCCCGGCTCATCTCGGTGTGCATCACCTCCAGGACGAAGCCGTCGCCCGAGGAGGCCACGGTGCCGGTACGGACTCCGAGCAAGCCGAGGGCGGCAGCCAGCACGATCAGCGCGACCAGCGCGATGGACACGGCATGAAACCGCCGCTCCCACCGATTCCAATGCTCGGGCGGCTCGTCGGGGATCGTCGAGCCTCGAGGTGCGGGGGAGCCGAGATCGGTCGGCACTCCTTGCATGGCTCGGGGATTTACCCTCGGAAGTCGATTCCCTAACCGCCGGCTATCGGTCGCTTCCTTTCGCGGTTTGGGGGCCGGTCCCAGGGGGAATCGTTGCCCGATCATGACCATCGTCGAATCGATGTCGCTGGCCTCCGAAGCCGGTCTCCGCTATGTCGCCGAGGAGACACCCGGCTTGCGGCGAGTGCGGCGGGGCCGGGGGTTCTCCTATCTCGCCCCGGACGGGTCGACCGTCAACGGGCCGGATCGGGAACGGATCGAGTCGCTGGTGATCCCGCCGGCCTGGGACGACGTGTGGATTTCACCGGACCCTGCCGGCCACATCCTGGCCACGGGATATGACCGCGCCGGGAGGAAGCAGTACGTCTACCACCCGGTCTGGGAACAGGTGAGAGACGAGGCGAAGTTCGAGCGGATGGGCGAGTTCGGTCGTCGACTGCCCCGGCTCCGCCGCCGACTGGACGGCGATCTGAGAAGACCCGGGCTGTCCCGAGAGAAGGTGACCGCTCTGGCCGTGGCGGTCCTCGACCGGACCCTCATCCGTGTCGGGAACCGGAAGTACGCCGACGAGAACGAGGCCTATGGGCTGACCACTCTCACCTGTGAGCACGTCGAGGTCGACGGGTTCCACGTTCATCTCGAGTTCGCCGGCAAAGGTGGCGCCGACCACCAGCTCGTCTTCCGTGACCGCCGGCTCGCATCGCTGATCGCCCGGTGCCAGGAGCTCGAAGGTCAGACACTGTTCGGCTACGAGACCGCCGACGGCGTGAGCTCTATCACCTCGACGGATGTCAACGGCTATCTCGCCGAGGCCATGTCGGGCCCATTCACCGCCAAGGACATCAGGACCTGGGGGGCGAGCACCGCCGTCTGCGAGGCCCTGGCGACAGGCCAGAAGGACGAGGACGAGGAGACCAGGCTGCTCCGGGCCATCGACCTCACCGCCGAGAAGCTGGGCAACACGCGCGAGGTGTGCCGGAGCTCCTACCTCCACCCGATCATCCCCGAGTCGTTTCGGGACGGAACGCTGCAGGAGGCGTGGTCCAGGTCGCGCAGCGGCACCTGGCTGGGCCGATCCGAATCGGCGGTCAACCGCCTGATCGCGGAGAAGGCTCCCGCAGGCTGACCGGTTTGGGCGGGTACGTACCCGGGTATCGGACCATCACACCAATCAGGAGGAATCCATGACTGCAAGTGCTGCCGCATCCATTCTCGAAGACCTGGTCGAGACGCTCGAAGACGGGCGAGAAGGCTTCAAGAAGGCTGCCGACAAGCTGGAAGACGACGGGCACCACGAGCTGGCCGAGAAGATGGCCAGATACTCGGACCAGCGGACCCGCCTCGCCAACGAGCTCCGCCAGATCGCCCTGGCCGACGGAATCGAAGTTGAGGAGAAGGGGACTGTCGCAGGCGCCCTCCATCGGGGTTGGATGGCGATCACCGACGCCGTCAGCGGTGACGACCCCCATGCCGTGCTGGCTGTCGCCGAGAGCGGCGAAGACCATGCAGTTGCCGAGTTCGAGAAGGCACTCCGCAACGACGACCTCCCCGCCTCGTGGCGACCGGTCATCACCAGCCAGGCCGAGGCGGTCCGCTCAGCCCACGACGAGGTGCGCGCACTGCGCGACCAGTTCCAGAGCGACAGCGGGTCATGGTCGAATACGGGCTGACTCTCTCCAGCGAGGAACACCCACCGAAGAAGCTGATCGAGATCGCGGTCGCCGCCGAGGAGGCGGGGTTCGACTTCGTTTCGATCTCCGATCACTTCCATCCCTGGATCAGCGGCCAAGGCCACAGCCCGTTCGTCTGGTCGGTCCTCGGGGCATTGTCCTCGGCCACCGAGAGGCTCGAGGTGGGGGTGGGGGTCACCTGTCCCACCGTCCGCATCCACCCGGCCATCAATGCACACGCCGCCGCCACGGCCGCCTGTCTCCTCGAGGGACGGTTCACCTGGGGCGTGGGCAGCGGGGAGGCGCTCAACGAGCATGTGCTCGGCGATCGTTGGCCACCAGCCGATGTCCGGCTCGAGATGCTCGAAGAGGCGATCGAAGTCGTCAGGAAGCTGTGGCAAGGAGACAGCGTCACCCATCGTGGTCGTCACTACACCGTGGAGGATGCGCGCATCTTCGACCTGCCCGACCAGCTTCCTCCGATCGTGGTGTCGGCTTTCGGGGAGAAGGCCGTGTCCCTCGCCGCACGGATCGGGGACGGTCTCTGGATCACGGGGCTCGACTCGGACGGCATCGACCAATTCCGGGCGGAGGGAGGGAAGGGCCCGATCTGGAGCCAACTCTCGCTGTGCTGGGACCCGGACCGGGCGACTGCGGTCGACCGCGCCTTTCGGGTCTGGCCCAACACCGCGCTCGCCGGCCAACTCGCCCAGGACCTGCGCACGGTGGGGCACATGGAGCAGGCGGTCGAGATGGTCTCACCCGAGGACATCGAGAAAGCACTGCCCTGCGGGCCGGATCCCGAGCCGATCATCGAGTCGATCGAGAAGGCGGCCGCCATCGGAGTGGACCACATCTACCTGCATCAGATCGGCGACCCCACCGCCGGGTTCATCGACTTCTGGCGGGAGGAGATTCGACCGGAGCTGGGCGACGCTTCCGGGAGCGATTAGGCCGGGTCGGCGCAATCATCCGATCGACAGTCGCCGCGCCCGACAAGCTGGCAGGCTGAGAGCCTTGAGTGTCGTGGCGACCACAGTTCCATGAGCAGCCCGCGTCAGACCTTGGGGGCCGCACTCTGGCGGCTCGCCGACCTGGTTCGGGCCGATGAGGGAAGACGCTCGTTCCGGGCCAAGGCCTATCTGAGGGCGGTCTGGTCTCTCGACGACCTCTCTCCTGACCTGACCGACCCGGCCGAGACGATGCTGGCGGTGCCGGGAATCGGGCCCGGAGTGCTCAAGCTGATCGAAGAGCACCGTGAGGCCGGCGCCATCGCCGCTCTGGAGCGACTCGACCGGCAGTACCCCCGCGATGTCGCCGTGTTGCGGCGGCTGCCCCGGATGACTCCGGCCCTGCTCCAGTCACTCAAGGGAGAGCTGGGAGTGGACGAGCGGAACGACCTGATCGCTGCGGTGGAGAGCGGCGCGGTCGAATCGCTGCGCGGTGTCGGGTCGGCCACCGCCGAACGGTGGGCCCGAACCCTGGAGATGGCCCCTTCGCCTCGATCCGTTCCCGCATTCCAGGCAGCGGCCCTGGCCGAGGCGCTCCGTCGCCACCTGGCCAGGCATCTGGGCGGCGAGACCTGGATTGCCGGCTCGGTGCGCCGGCTCGACGAGTGGGTGGAGACACTCGACCTGGTCTCCAATGTGAAGGACGAGGCCGAGGCGGGTCGGTTCCTGGAAGAGACCGCGGTGGCCCGCGACCACGACGGAGAGGGCACGGCAAAGCTTGAGTCGCATGAGGGGGTTGGGGTGAGGGTCCATCTGGCGGCCCACGGAGAAGCGGGCGCCCTCCTCCTCGAGGCGACCGGCCCGCCCGAGCACGCCGCCGCCCTGCTGTCCGGGACCGACTTCGAAGGTCTCACCGAGCCGGAGATATATCAACGCCATCAGAGGGTTTGGGTCCCGCCACCCGCCCGCGCCCTTCCGGCAGAGAGGGCGGCCGAAGTCCTCCGGCTCGAACAGGTCCGGGGCGACCTCCA